>SKKC01000008.1 GCA_007121695.1 Spirochaetales bacterium
AAGCCTCGCATCCCGGGATCTGTTCATCGACAAGCAGGGGAATTTCGGGAACATACTGACCGGCGACGAAGCCAGCGCGTCCAGGTATATCGAGTGTCGCGCTTTGCCGTTCGCGAAGAAGGTTCTGTACAATCCCGAGCTGACCGACTACGAACCGAGCTACGATGGTCGAAATCGAGAGCCGGTTACATTTCCGGCAAAGCTGCCGGTAATCCTCGCGCTTGGTGCGGAGGGAATCGCGGTTGGCATGTCAACACGAATCCTTCCTCACAACCTGATCGAAATCATGCAGGCGGTACAAGCCTGCCTGCGAGGCGAATCGTTCACCCTGTATCCGGACTTTCCCGGTGGAGGACAGGTAGACGTATCGGAGTACGCGGACGGGCAGGGGAAGGTCCGTGTTCGGGCCCGCCTCGATACGTCGGATCCCAAACGCATCGTTATCCGGGAGGTTCCCTTCGGAGTAACGACCGAATCTCTTATGCAATCGATCGAGAATGCAGCGAGAAAAGGCACGGTCAAGATACAGGGCATTCAGGACTACACCAGTGAGCACGTCGAGCTGGAAATTAAACTCGCTCGTGGCGTCTACGCGAACGACGTCGTCGATGCCTTGTACGCCTTTACCGATTGCGAGCAGTCAATCTCGGTGAATCTGCTTCTGATCCGCGATAACAAACCCGTTTCGACAACGGTTACTGAAGTCATCGAGTATCACTCGTCGCGCCTTATAGACATCCTGAAGCGTGAACTCGAACTCGAAAAAGGCCACCTGCTCGATGACCTGCACGCTCGTACGCTCGAGCGGATTTTTATCGAAGAAAGACTGTATAAACGGATCGAAGAGGAACGGACGCAGGAAGCGATTCACGAGACGGTGATCGAAGGCTTCCGGCCATTTCAGAAAGAGATACGCCGGGCAGTGACAGACGAAGATGTCGAACGGCTTTTGCGCATACCCATACGTCGAATTTCACGCTACGACATTGAAAAAGCCCGAAACGAAATGCAGAAGATTCGCGACCGCCTGGGCGAAGTGCGGAAGCACCTCGGCGATCTCGTGACCTACGCGATTGACTTTCTCGACGGGCTTGTGCAGGAGCAGGCGGCATTCCATGAACGGCGTACCGAGATCACCAGCTTTGAACAGGTAGATGCCCGTGAAGTTGTCGGGCGCAACCTGTCTCTGAGATACGACGATGCAACAGGCTACCTCGGATACGGGGTCTCTGGTGGAAAAGAGCTGTTCAAGGTAAACGAGTTTGACCGCATCCTGGTAATCCGTGCCGGAGGCACATACCAGGTCATTCGGGTTCCGGAAAAACTCTTCGTAGACAAGGGCATGCTTTCGTGCGGTATTGCAGACAAGGAAGCGCTTGCACAGAAAGTGTTCAATATCGCGTACATAGACCGCAAGTCGGGCGCCGCATACCTGAAACGCTGTCGCATCGAGCAATACATACTCGAGAAGACCTACGAACTCGTGCCCAAGGGCGCGTCCGTGCAGGCGGTCACGACACGAGACGGAATCGTCGCCTTCGTACGCTACGTACCCACTCCGCGTATGCAGGTTACCGAGGAGAGTTTCGTTGTCGAGGATTATCTGATAAAAAGTCCCAAAGCGCTCGGGACCAGACTGTCTCCCAAGAAAGTAAAGTCGGTTCGGTTTATGGCTGCCGATGCGAAAACGGTAGTTGAGGCGACGGCCGATCAGACCGGGGCGGTAGAGAAACCCCGGGCAAAGGGCGCTCAGGCGCGCACCACGAAAAAGAAAAAATAGGTTTACTCAAAAGGAAGAATCAATATGTATGAACTGTCCATAACGAAACGCCGTGTCTCGCAGCTGATTGAGCGCATTCGCTCGTCGTACTATCAGGATGCTCGACCGCTTCATTGTACCTACCTGAGCAGTCGTACTCCCATGCCGCTCGCAGAGATACAGGAGACAGGTTTTCGACCGATACGGGTCGGAAAGGAGTGGGGGAAACTCTGGGACAGCGCGTGGTTTCGCTTCGTCGGAGAAGTTCCCGCGGAGTGGAGCGGAGAGACTGCTGTTGCGCTTATCGATGTGGGCGCCGAAGGCTGTGTGTTTCGCGATGGAGTTCCATGGCAGGGCCTTACCTATAAACGGATTGACGATACACTCGAAGTAAAGCGGCGCGTACCCCTCGGCCAGGTCACGAACGGACAGCGGGTGGATCTGCTTGTCGAAGCAGCGGCGAACGGTCTGTTTGGCCTGCGGGCCGCCCCCGAGCCGTTCCGGCTCCGTCAGGCAGAGATCGCCGTGTTTGATCACGAGCGGTGGCAACTCTACCTGGATATGGATTTCCTTCTGGGACTGGCCGATTCTTTACCCGAAGACTCTACTCGTGCAAGAAGAATCTATCATGGCCTGAATGAAGTCGCGAATGTGTGGGCCGACGGAGCCGGTCTTGTTGAGGCGCGTGCGATTACGCAGAAGCTGCTTTCCGCTCGCGCAGACTCGAGCGCTGTCACGGCCTGGTCTGTTGGACATGCGCATATAGACCTCGGATGGCTCTGGCCAGTCCGTGAGACACGGCGAAAAGGCGGGCGAACCTTCGCGACCGTGCTTCGCATGCTCGAAGAGTATCCGGATTACGTGTTTGGTGCATCGCAGCCACAGCTCTTCTCCTGGGTTAAACAGGACTACCCCGAACTGTACGCCGAAGTACAGTCAGCAGTGGCGGCTGGCCGGTGGGAACTGCAGGGAGCGATGTGGGTCGAACCTGACATGAACATACCCTCAGGCGAATCGCTCGTCAGGCAGCTCATACACGGCAAGCGTTTCTTCATGGACGAGTTCGGACGGGACGTCAGGAATCTCTGGCTGCCGGACGTATTCGGTTACTCGGCGGCATTGCCCCAGATTCTGAAGAAAGCCGGTGTCGACATCTTCATGACACAGAAAATCTCCTGGAACGAACGGAATGTGTTTCCTCATCATACCTTTCTGTGGGAGGGGATAGACGGAACGACAATACGAACCCATTTTCTTCCCACCAACGATTATAACCTCTCGAATGAACCGGCAAAGCTCATTGCATCGGAGAAACGCTTCCATCAGTCGGCGTATCTGGACGGGTTCCTGAACCTGTACGGTGTGGGCGACGGCGGCGGTGGGCCCTCGCGAAAACATATCGAACGGGCACGTCGCGGAGCCAATACGCAGGGAATGCCCCGAATGAAAATGGCGACGGCTGATACGTTTTTTCAGACGCTTCGCAAGATACCGGAAACGAGGCTTCCCAAGTGGGTCGGTGAACTCTATCTCGAGTTTCACAGGGGAACCTACACGACTCAGGCTCTCATGAAGAAGCTGAACCGTAGGATCGAGCATCTGCTGCACGACGTGGAACTGCTCTCGGTCATTACTGGCAGCGAAGCCGAAGGCGCTGACGATCGAGATCGGATCTGGAAGCAGACCCTTCTCAATCAGTTCCATGACATTCTGCCGGGATCATCGATTACATGGGTCTACGAGGACGCGCATAGAGAATCGCGTGCAGCTGTGGCAGAGTTGACCCGAACCCGTGACGCGCTTATACACCGGTTGGCAGGTGGCGGTATTTCGGGCGTACAGGAACTGTCCGCCTCTACTGTCATGGACGGTACGAAGCCTGTTGTGCTGTATAATTCGCTCGCGTGGGACAGGGTCGTGCTTGTATCGCTCAGTTCAAAACGCAGGAGTTCCACGCTACCTGTTCTCGTGGCAGGTGACGGGACACCCTGTCCTGCCGTGCAGGGCTCAGATGGTCGTCTGCACGTCCGGGTACCGGTTCCCGCCAGCGGTTTTACCGTCCTGTCCTCACAGCGTGAGGAGGGCTCTACCGATGTTTCCGGACCCGGTCCCGTGCAGGCATCTGTGTCCCGCATCGAAAACGAGTTTCTCCGGGTGCTTATATCGGAAAATGGTACTATTTCATCGATCTACCGGAAAGATCTCGACTGTGAATATCTCGAGGGCGATGCGTCGGTGTATTCGCTTTGGGAGGACCTGCCGTACAAGTACGATGCATGGGATATCAGCCACTATTATCGGGAAACAACGCCGGAGTACGCACGGTGTGAGTCGGTTACGGTCGAGTGCGAGTCCGGGTTTTCCGCCACCGTACGCGTGCAACTCTCGATCGGTACCTCACGGATCGATCAGTACATCCGCCTCGAAGCGGGAGTTCCTGTCGTCTATGTCTCGTGCCGTGTCGACTGGCGCGAGACGCATCGTTTGCTGCGGGTCGGTGCAGACAGCTCCATTCGGTCCGATTCGGCTCGCTACGAGATACAGTTCGGACAGGTTCACCGACCGACACACACGAACACTTCCTGGGACGAAGCCCGATTCGAAGTTGTTGGACATAGATACGCCGATCTCAGCCGTGCCGATGCCGGACTTGCCATCCTGAATGACTGCAAGTATGGCCACCGTATTCTCGAAAACTCCATTGAGCTCACGCTGCTTCGCAGCCCCAAGAGTCCTGACGCCGACGCCGACATGGGTACACACGAGTTTACCTACGCGTATTATCCGCACGCAGGCACCAGCGACCAGATGGCCGTCGTGCGCCGTGCGCACGAGCTGAACTCGCCGGTCTGCGTATCGACCATGAGCGACGCTGCGAGCGTGACCACGACCCATGCGTCGTACTTTCAGATACAGGCAGGGAGTTCCAAGCTCGAGGTCGTCAAGCCGGCCGAGAACCTCGACGCGACGGTTCTCCGCGTGTACGAATGCCTCGGCAATCTGGATACCGCTGTTCTTACTGTTCCCGGGAAGTACCGGCGAGCGGAGGATTCCGACTTACTCGAGAATGCTACACGAAAGCTGAGCCTTCAGAACGGTCAGCTTTCGATTCGACTCAAGCCCTTCGAGATTCGTACGATCAGGCTCTCTGTCTGACCAGCGGGGGCATGGCCAGGGGCGGGACTCAGTCGATAAGTCGTTTCT
>SKKC01000148.1 GCA_007121695.1 Spirochaetales bacterium
CGCTCGGCACCTTCGCGTTCCACCCTGTTTCGACTCTTCAGCTCGGGGATGGGACGCCGACGACCAAGCAGCGTGGTACTGTACCCCCGCTCCTTCGCCGACTCCACGCATTCGTCCACGAAGCTGCGTATGCGGCTATAGGTGGCGAAGTAACTGTCAATGAATGCATCTGCGTCCTTTCGGGGTATCTTCAGATCTCGAGCCAGTCGAAATGCAGACATTCCGTACATGACCCCGAAGTTGATCGTCTTCGCGATGCGTCGTTGTTCGGGTGTCACGTCTTCGGGGCTGCATCCGAAAATACGCGCTCCCGTTGCTGCGTGCACGTCGCGCCCGGAGGCGAAGGCGTCGGTAAGCCCGGGGTCCCCGGACAGATGTGCGAGTACGACCAGCTCGATCTGCGAGTAGTCGGCACTCACAAAGGCATTCCCGTCTGCAGGTACAAAGGCATCGCGAATCCGACGCCCCTCCTCGTCCCGGATCGGAATGTTCTGAAGATTGGGATTCCTGCTCGCAATTCGCCCTGTCGCGGTTCCGGTAATGACCAGGTTCGTGTGTATACGACCGGTTTCCGGATTGACCATTCTGGGCAACGCGTCCACGTACGTACTCTTGAGCTTGCTCAAGCCGCGATACCGCAGAACAAGCTCGGGCACCGGATCTTCCGAAGACAGCTCCTCGAGCACCGACGTATCGGTCGAATACCCTGTTTTCGTTTTTTTCGTCGGTTTCAGGCCGCGCTCTTCGAACAGGACTTTCTGCAGCTGCTGGGTGGAGCCAATATTGAACTCGTGTCCACACAAATTATATATCTCTGCCTCAATGTCCTGGAGCTGCGTAACCAGTTCTTCGGAATACCGGGCGAGCGAGTCGCTGTCGAGGCCTATCCCCCGATACTCCATGTCCGCCAGAATGCGGATCAGCGGCATATCGAGCTCGTTTGCCAGCTGAAGCAGGCCGCGCTCTTCGAGCATGAGCGTAAACAGCTCGCCAAGGCGAAAGGTAATGTCCGCGTCTTCGGCAGCGTAGTCTGTCGCTTTCGTCAGATCGACGGAGTCAAACGTGGCCCTGTCTTCTCCCCGAGGCGCTTTTGGCACGACATCGTCGTAGTGTATGGTGCTGTAGCCGAGGTAGGTCGTGGCGAGCTTATCCATTCCGTAGCTGCTCGTAACACCGGGCTCCAGCAACCAGGCGGCGATCAGGGTGTCGAAAAGGGTCCCGCGCATGTCTACTCCCCAGCGCTTCATGATCTTGTAATCGTACTGTAAATTCTGACCAATAATGGTGTGGTCGGGATTCTCGAGAAGCCGCTTCAGGCGCGGGCGAACCTCGTCGCTGTCGAACACCACCCCGTCGGGACCGCGAAGCGGTATGTAACACGCGGCACCGGACGATATGCACAATGAAAAGCCGACGGGGTTCGCCTGCATCGCATCGAGCCCGTCGGTTTCGCTGTCGAACGCAAAGCGACCTGCCTCTTCGGCGGCCTGTATCCACTGCTCGAGCGCGTCCACGCTGGTGACGCACGAATAGGTTCCGGCCTCGACCGACCCCTGTAAGGAGCCGAGTTCCACCGCACGTTTCTGCGCCCTGTCACTCATTCCGGTTCCGGACTCCGCACGTTGTGCGGTAGTCGCCGCGGCCGGCGCTGCGGGCGGTTCGGGCGTCCCGTCGGTATCGGTCGACATCATGGCCTTCACATCGCGGATGAGGCTCGACATGCCCTGATCCTCGAAGTGCGGTATGGCCTTCTCGTAATGAAGGGTTTTCGGCATCGCGAACTGCGCGAGTCCCTCGTCTATGGGGGCATCGAACGCGAGCGTAACCAGGTCGCGACTCACGTAGGCATGTTCCTTGCCACCGATAAGTTTTTCGCGGGTGCCCTTCGCCGAAATGTCGCCGACATGCTCGTAAATTCCGTCGAGCGTCTCATACTCCCCCAGGAGCTTTTCGGCTGTTTTCTTCCCGATTCCCTTTACACCGGGAACATTGTCCGCCGTGTCTCCGACGAGAGCGAGATAATCGATGATCTGGTCCGGACGAACACCCCACTGCTCGGGAACGCTCGCCGGTGTCATTTCGACAAATCCCTGCGAGTCTGGCTACAGGACGGTTGTGGTCGGGCTCACCAGCTGCAGAAGATCCTTGTCTCCGGTGACGATCCACGCGTGTCGGGACTTCTCCGTCGTGCGCCCGACGAGCGTCGCAATGCAGTCGTCCGCCTCGTACCCCTCGGCTCTGACCATCGGAACACCAAGAGCAGCGCATATCTCTTCGATAACGGGAATCTGCGCTTTCAGCTCCTGGGGTGTTTCGTCGCGTGTTCCCTTGTAATCCGGAAACTGTGTGTGCCGGAATGTGGGTCCTATGGAATCGAGTACGATGCAGAAGTGAGCCGGATTGTACTGTTTGAACAGAAGAAACAGGGAACGGAAAAAACCGAAAATCGCGCTGGTATTTTCACCCCGGGCATTTCGCAGAGGATTGCGGATAAATGCGAAGTAGCTGCGATAAATAAGACTGTACCCGTCGAGCAGATACAGATCGTCGGTGGTATCGTGTGGCATGCCGCATTATAGCGGTGTCACCGGGTCAGGGTCACCCGGCGAAGTTAATGCCTTTCTGGGTGCGTGGGCCGCCGTCCTGAGCCTGGCCGGCGCCATGATGCTGTGTGATTTTGTGCCAGCTCTGACGCAGTTCGTGCAACATCTTTCTGACCGACCGCAGCGGCTGGACCTCTTTTTTCAGGTTGGCATCCATGAGCTGCCGGTTAAAAAACCTGTACAGACCATACAGGTTCTCTGCGAGTTCACCACCCTTCTCGAAATCGAGTCCGACAGTCAGCTCGGTTATACAACTTTGTGCAGTTACAATTGCATTGTGAACCCGGTCGAGCTGCTTCGTTTCCTCTTCGAGAAGCGTCGCCGCGAGATCGATCTGCTTCAGAGCCTCATCGTAGAGCATAATTATCATTTGCCCCTGGCTTGCCGTCTTTACCCGTGCCTGTCGATATGCATTCAAGCGATTCGTCGTTGTCTGATAGCTCATGCGTGTTCCCCTCCGCGTACCGTTTTACCGGGCTCCTGAAAGAAGCGTCGAAACCGGCTGTATGGAAAATCCAAGATTCTGAAGTTCATTGAATACTGTCTCCGTCCGCTGCCACAGGTAATCCGGACGTCCGGGAAACAGTCCCGTTTCGCCTGGAATTCCGAGTGTCATGTTGATGATGGACCCGGGACGTGCATTCCGGACGATGCGCTCTACGAGCGTGGACGTCGGCTGGTACAGCGCGGATCGTCGCTCTCCGGTCCACAGCGGCACCCAGTCGAGACTGTCTACGTCCCGACCGATGTATCTGTAACCGATCGCAGCGCCAGCGGCTCGTATGCCCGGGGACGACGCGTAGAACGGGGCGTGCCAGATAAGGCTCAGCTCCTGCCCGGTCAGGTTAAAGAACAGATCCTGGGTCTCTGCAAGCCCCTGCTGGATAAACGCCGCGTCGGCGCCGAGTTCAGCGTCGGTCAGATCCCGGTACACGGAAAACAGATTTCCGATTTCGTGCCTGCTTCGCGAAAGCGCCCGGGTCGCCTCGGGTTCCCGCCGGATAAACTCCCCGCTCACAAAAAATGTGGCCGTCGTCCCGTACCTGTCAAGGACGTCGAGAACGTGTGTCAGCCCTTCAGAGGAACGTGGCAGATTAATTACAACGGCCAGGTCGCGTGATCGGAGCCGTGAACCATGGCGAAAATACTCGAAATCAACCGGCTCTGCGGTATCCGGCAACGGTCGAAATGCAGTTACAGGTGTTTCGAAGAGAGGCGATGTTTCCAGTGTCTCTATGTTCCGCACCATGATCTGGTTACGAAACCTCCCGCTCGAAATGACGTCGAGGTATACGCGCAGACGTTCCGACACGGTATTGCGCAGGCCGAACTCCGCCGGTGTATCCAGCACAGCTACAGCAGCGCGTTCAGGGTCCAGCGCGAACGATCGCAGGTTGACCAGAGCACTGACAGTGCCGTCACTCGCAAATGTCATGCGGTCAATCCGTGAAAGCGCGAGCACCTGTTCGAAAGAATCGGATACCCGAATGCGTCGGACTGTTTCGTGGTCGCCGACGACGAGCTCCTCACGGCTAATCCAGATCGCGTGCAGCGGGCGGTCAGCAGAAATGGTAGAAATCAGATCAAGCAGTTCGGAATCCCGAACGACAACCCTGTCGCGTTGTACCAGTGCCAGACGGCTCCCGTCCGGGGACACCGCGATACTCCGAATGTCGGGAGTACTCAGGGCACGATCGGTCGACCAGCGCCCGCTGCTTCGACGGATGCGGTACAGGGCCGTTCGCTCCATCGTAAACGGGCTGCTTACCAGCAGGTACATAAGCCCGTCGCGAACCCAGACAGTATCCAGGACGTCTGTGCCTGGTGGAAGCCGAAGCGCCGGGATGTCGGCAACTTCGGTCGCAGCCTGAACAGGGAACACCTGAACGTGATCGGTTCCCCGCTGTACGAGCACGGCGCTGCCGTCCGGGGCAACGCTTATCGAGTCCATGCCGGGGTCAAAGAAGAATGGCAGGCGTGCGACAGAGGTGCTGCTGGTAAATCCGTCGAGCAGCAGGCTCCGTGCAAAGAGCGCGTTGAGCGAGGTTCGGTATATCACACGGCCTCGCACAAGAAACATGTCTCCCGTACGACTGAACCCCACTTGCGATACGGTGCCGTCCCCGATGCGCCGGAATCGTTCGCTCGTCAACCGGCCTGACTCGAATGCAGATATCGAGAAATAGTACAGGGAGTCGGAATCGGCGTATACGATGACCGATCCGTCGGGCGAGAAACGTGCAGGCAGACCGGCATCGGTGCGTTCGGCTGTTCGAGTGAGCACGAACTCACTGCCACTTTCGAGATGCTGCAGAACAAGATGACCGGTGGATGCTGACTGTCGTTCCATGCGAACGA
>SKKC01000112.1 GCA_007121695.1 Spirochaetales bacterium
AGGCGATTCGCCGACGTACTCCGACAATGGATCGCCGAGGACGTCAGCGAATCATGATCTGCACATGCAGCAACCGGTATGAGCACTATGAATGAACAACAACACGATGAATCAACCGAATCTCTCGATCAGGAAACATTCGACGAACAGCAGCAGCACCTTGCCGAGTTATCGAAGAATGGATACCAGTATCTCAAGGAAAACCTGATTGACCAGGCAATAACCTGCTTCAATGAAATCCTTTCCGTGGAGCCGGAAAACAATTACGCGCTCGTCGGCATGGGCGACTGTCTTCGAAGACAAAAGCAGTGCTCGGATGCGGTTACGTACTATCAGGCCTGCCTCGACAAGTACCCCGACAATAACTACGCCCTCTTTGGTCTCGCTGACTGTTATCGCACCATGCGGCATTACAACAAGGCCATCGCGGTATGGGAAGAATACCTGAAATACGACCACGAGAATGTTTCGGTTCTCACTCGGGTCGCAGACGCTCACCGGAAGGCCCGGAACTTTGACCGCTCGCGAGAGCTGTATACCATGGTACTCGAGATCGAACGCGATAATGCCTATGCGCTCATCGGCCTCGGGCACCTTCATTACGATTTCCGCAAGCACCGGGAAGCACTGTCGTACTGGACCCGAATGCACGAGATCCACGGGCGGGACGTGGATATACGCGTTCTGACCTCCATCGGGAACTGTCACCGTAAGCTGAAGAATTTCGAACAGGGCGTCGCGTTTTTTCGGGAAGCGCTGGACCGGGAGCCGGGCAACTTTTACGCCCTGTTCGGTCTGGCCGACTGCTACCGCGGGATGAACCGCCCCGAGGAATCACTGGATGCCTGGAACGAAATTCTATCCCGCGATCCGAAGAACAAGGTCATTCTGACTCGAGCAGGCGACGCGCTTCGCTCGCTCGGACGAAACGAGGAAGCGGAAATATACTACACCCGGGCCCTCAATATCGAGTTCGATCTCTACGCGGTTTTCGGGCTTGCGATGATTGCCAAGGAAGCCGGTCGATACGAAGATGCACTACGAAGTCTGGAGCGACTGATTCCATCCGATCCGCAGAATCATCGCCTGTATCTTGAAGCCGCCGAGTGCCACCTCTCGCTGGGAAACAGGCACGAGGCGGTCGAGGTACTGAATCGATTCAACCGACAGGGTATACGAAACCGCTACATCGGCGATATGCTCGCCCGCCTTACTCGAGGACAGCCTTGATCCGACGGACCCCCTGGGAACTCGACTGTTCCTTTTTTATGCGAAACCGGCCGAGCTCGGCGGTGTGAGCGACGTGTGGCCCTCCGCAGACCTCTTTCGAGTAGTCTCCTATTGAGTACACTTTTACGTCTTCGTCGTACTTGTCGACGAACAGGGCTATAGCTCCGGCATTTCTGGCGTCGGACAGCTTCATGGTTGCGAAGCTGACGGGCAGGTCTTTCTGTATCTGTTCGTTCACGATATCTTCGACCTTCGAAAGCTGTTCCGACGTCATTTTGTCGGGGTGCGAGAAATCGAATCGCAGCCGTTCCGTCGTAATATTGCTGCCTTTCTGCGCGACATGGTCTCCGAGCACGTCACGAAGAGCCTGATGTAACAGGTGTGTCGCCGTATGAAGCTTTGTCGTCTGCTCCGAATGGTCGGCAAGACCACCTTTGAAGTTCTTCTCACCCTCGAGCTTGGACTGCTCCTGATGTTTACGAAACGCGACATCGAACCCCTCACGATCGACCGTGAGGCCTTCTTCACGAGCGAGCTCTTCGGTAATTTCGATGGGGAAGCCGTAGGTGTCATACAGCTTGAACGCGATTCGACCTGGTATGGTCGCAGAGGCGCTCTTCTGCAGGTTCGGAAGCATCTTGGTAAACTCGTGTTCGCCTTTTCGAAGCGTGAGCAGAAATCGTTCTTCCTCTGCCCGCAGCTCTGAAAGAGCCTCTTCGGCCCGATTCTGAAGCATCGGATAGGGTTCCCGATACATTTCCAGTACAAGCTCGGCCGGATTCGTCAGAAAGGGTCCGTCGAAACCGAGCTTCCTGCCAAAACGCACTGCCCGGCGAATGAGACGGCGAAGCACGTACCCCGCACCGACATTGGTCGGAGCCACGCCCCGTTCGTCGGCAAGAATGAACGCGGCAGTGCGCACATGGTCAGCAACAATGCGAAACGCCCGGTCGTCTTCCTCGTTCGACCCATACTGCCTTCCCGAAAGAGCCCCGATACGTTCGAGAATGGGCTGGAACACCTCGGTATCGTATACGGTCTTTTTCCCCTGCAGTATCGTAATAGTCCGCTCTATCCCCATACCGGTATCGACGCATCGACGGTCAAGACGTTCGTAGCTGCCGTCTGCAGTCTTGTTGTACTGCATAAAGACGTCGTTCCAGATCTCCATGTACTTCCCGTCATTGATACCGGGCCTGCTGCCTTCGACACCGGGGGCTCCGGTATCAATAAACATTTCGGTGTCAGGGCCACAGGGCCCGGTGGCACCAGCAGGTCCCCACCAGTTATCTGTTCGCGGGAGATAGTGTATTCGTTCCTCGGGTATTCCAAGCGACCGCCAGATAGCTGCCGATTCATCGTCGCGCGGCACCGCGTCGTCTCCGGCAAACACCGTGACCGACAAGCGTTCAACCGGAATGTTCAGCCATTCCGTCATGAACTCGTAGCTCATCTGTATTGCTTCTTCCTTGAAGTAATCGCCGAGCGACCAGTTTCCAAGCATCTCGAAGAACGTGAGATGGCTGAAATCCCCTACCTCGTCTATATCGCCGGTGCGAACGCAACGCTGGTGATTAACCAGACGCGTTCCGGCCGGATGCTGTTCTCCAAGCAGGTAGGGAACGAGCGGATGCATGCCAGCCGTCGTGAAGAGCACGGTTGGATCGTTCTCCGGGATAAGAGATTTGCCTGCAATCTGACTGTGATTTTTGCTCACGAAGAAGTCGATATATTTTTTTCTCAGTTCGTTTGCTGTCATTTAAAACCCTTCCAGCCCTGATTCCGTGTCGGAATCGAGAAAATCAGGGAGCACATAGACAAGTGTTCCGCTGGCGCTCCGTACCCGCATTTCCGCTACGCCCTTGGACACGAGTGATTCGAGGTGCTGCTTCGCTTCGTCAGTCGAGATACCACCTTCGAGTGCTACCTCGGCCGGTGTAGCGATACCTCTGTTCTTCTTCGCGGTACGAAGGATTACGTGTTCCACGGTTTCCCGCTCCCGACCGGAGGATGAACCGCTCGCGGATTCTATGCCGAGCCGTCGTAAAAACTCCCTGTCTGAAGCCTCGAGTGCGGCCGAATAACGGGCCTTCAGGCGAGCTTCGCGAACCTGGTCCGGCAGAGTAAACGCGTCGTACAGCGTGCCAAGGCCAAAAAGGCCACCGGTGAAGAAAAAAAGCAGGCCAGTTCCAAACTTTCCGAGATAAAACCGGTGAAGGCCGGAAAAGCCGAACAGAGATGGCAGCCAGAGTAGATAGGCCATGCGAACCGAATGCATACATTGCTCCTGAAGCATTTCATGCAGGAAATGCGTGACCTAAATATATATGCTTCGATAGGCTCACTCAAGTCTGCGCAGATACGATCTCGGCCTCGGGGTCTTCCTCGCGGAGCATCATTACGAACTGATGCGTCAATGCGTCGACATCTGATCGCAGTTGTGGCCCGAGATTCCTGTACTCTTCGGAAATAATCAGCGCACGATTCTCACTGACGTGTTCGAGAATTCGTCTTCGTACCGATTCTTCCTTTCCTTTGAGAAGTCTTGCTACTTCAAGATCGTCGAGCCGGTTCAGAATGTCCTCGAGGATACGGCTTCGGACCCTGTGAACCATCTCGATAGAGTACAGTTCTTCGGACAGGGCCTGTCCAAGCTCGGGCAGCTCGGCCTCTATTCGCTGCAGCAGCTGATTATCGCCAAGATGTTTCATGATCTCGGCGAGGGTTGAAACCCCCTCGATGTCACGCGCTGCGTCCGTGCCGATGGTCCGCATACGCTCCTTCAGCGAATCGGCGATCGTGCGAACAATATCGGCTGGGACCTCGCGCATCCGGGCCACCCTGCGAATAATCGCTTTTTGTTGATCGGGCGATACCTGTGAGACAACACGCGATCCGACTTCCGGGGCCGCATGCGCGACAATAAGTGCTTTTACCTCTATCGATTCGCGTCCGATCAGAACCGAGAGCTGTCCCGGATGCAGTTCTTCAAGAAATGAAAGCCATATGCGCCCGATGCGTGGAATCGATCTGGTCATTATCTCCCGCGCCCGATCAGGACCGAACGCCCGGGTAAGCGCTTCTTCCGCGCAGACCCAGCCCGTCGACAGGTCGCCGGCTGCAGGAACCACGAAGTCTCGCGGCCGATTCGAGACGTTTTCGGCCGTATGCCGGGAGATACCAGGGATGTCTTTCAGAAGATCAAATGCGCGACGTCTGTCTTCTTCACTCGGGCTTTCCATCGTAAGCGCGCGGGATGCAACCCGTTCAGACACGTCAGCGGGTAGGACTCTCAGTATTCGTGCGCTCTCCTCGGGAGACAGTGACTGCAACAGAATGGCAACCGCCCGTTCTCGAGCGCCTGTGTCTGCAGAAGCCTGTACGGGTTCCGGATCGGGTCCCTGATCCGGGGTTGTACCGGAAGGGGTCTCGTGTGCAGTTGTGTTTTTAGACGATGGCCACCACTGTGCAGGTTGAAATGCCGTTCTGCCGGACTCTACCGGCGCAGCTTCCGGCGTTTCCGGGACAACAGGAGACTGGGGTATACGGGCATCCGGCCCTGTTCCGGCAGCCTTTCTGTACGCGCGCAGGCGCGCCTGGTATTCGTTCATGCTCCCTCCCTTGCGATGAACGCTTCTACAAGGCAAAGTGTAGCTGCAGCCGAGCGTGCGGGTCAACAATTTCCCGCAATTCCGCTTGACACTCACAGCGGCCTCTTTTAGTATTC
>SKKC01000426.1 GCA_007121695.1 Spirochaetales bacterium
CGTTATCTGTCCCTGAAGTGACGCGACAGCTGCTCCAGCACAATAGCCGGACGCTCGCGCGCGAAGGTGTGCATGGCTTCAATGTGTGAACGCCACTCGTCCATGGACTGCGGCCGTCCCCAGCGCGCGATGTGACGTTCCATTTCCGCCTCGACCGCGCCGCTGATTCTGTCTATGTGCTCGCTCACCCGGTCGGGGTGGAAGGTAGTCGCAAGGTTTTCTTCGAAACGTGAGAGGAAGTCCTCCCTCACTTCAGGGATTTCCAGAAGCGACTGGTTGATGATGAACGCCTCTTCCCGCTCGGCGCGGTCGCCTTCGGGCAGAAAGGGGTGAGTGTCCGTGTCGCCGAAGGTCCAGGCCACGAGGTCGTAGGTCAGTGACTGCCCGTGGCCGAGCGACACGTCGAGGTCGTACATCATGATGCGCCAGCGGCCGTCGCGCGGAGACGGTGCAAGTTCGGTGTCTTCGCCGACGTAGCGCCAGAAGCGGATATTGTTCTGCGGCCAGTCGTAGTTCCCGGAGTAGATTTTCGCGACGAGGTAGTCGAGATATGGCCCAAGGTCAAGGGATCTGTTTACCTCGTCCCACGAGGTATAGTGCCCCTCGGCAAGGCGCTCGCGGAAATCGGTGAATGTATGTACAAACGACTCGTCGCCGACATCGAGTAAACCATCATCCTCCAGAATTATGACCTGGTCTCTTGGCAGGGCGTAGTTCGTCTCGAGGTAGTGCTGGTCGTATCGTTCACGAATGTTGTGTATGCCCCAGTATTCGCCGTTGAGAAACAGGATTGCCGGGCGGTAGGCCTGCGTGTCGAACGCAAGGTGCTCGACAAGCGACTGCATAACGGGATCGGTGAGCATGGTGCGGTACCAGTCGTTGCCACCGTTTCGGAGGAGCAGCCGGTTAAAGTCAGTACGGTCGGGTGTCTCGAAGAAGCGGTGCGACAGGCGGCTTGTGCCATAGTCGCTCCGCGCGTAGAGCCTGAGGGTTTTCTGCGGAAGTGAGCGCGAAAAGTTTCCGTGTATACGAACGCCGAGGTTCTGTCGGATAACCCGTTCGCCTGAATCGAAGAACTCAAGATGTACCTCGCGTTCCCAGTCGGTACCACGGCGCAGAAAGTTGCTCTGCCAGAAATCTTCGTTACCAGCAGTTCCGGGCACGTAGATACCGCGTTCAGGGTCGAAGAAGTTCCCGCGATCGGTGGCAACGCTGAATACCGGAAGGGAAAAGCGTCCCTCCGATTCGGCTGCCAACAGGTAGGTGTTGGCCCGGACGTCGGTGCGGCTTGGTCCTGCGATCGCGACGGCGCGAACGACCACCGCGCGTTCAATGTCCTCGGGCGGTTCGACCCATGACCACGGGCCTTCTTCGTTGCTCGTCTGAATGGTCGCAAGATCTGCCCGCCGGGAGAGCAGCTCTGCAAGCGAAATTGGTCCCTCGTATACGTAGGTGCGCGTACGTGTCTCCTGCGGAAGCGCTTCCCATTCTGAGTCAGACATGACTGCGGTCGGATCGGGGCGTGAGCCGTCGACCGTGTAGTAGATCGTTGCACCGGAGAGCGAACTTGCAAGCTCAAGAGGAAATGCGTCGGCATGAAACCCGGCCGGCCGGCTGAAGGCGAGGGGAGCTCGCGGCAGGTCGTTGGGCGTGTGGCGCTCGGCGTCTGCCGCGGCCGCGCTCTCTGAGTGGCTCCCGGCGTCGGCCGCGCTCTCGGCGCGGTGCCGACCGCCCGCTCCGTCGGTCTCCTCGGCCAACACCGGTTCAACGCGAATGTTGTTGAGCGCGAGCGCGCTTCGCGTCTCACCATCGCGGAGCTCTCCGTTCGAGTACTGCCAGCGGAAGTAGGCGACATCTCCGGGTGCAAGCGGTTTGTAGGGGTTCAGGCCTGCTTCACCGTCCGCCTCGAGTTCGGACAACAGAAACGACACCGAAACGCGTGTGCGGTTCTCGTCGCGCGAACCGTCTACGAGGGCTTCGGGGCCGTCGGCCGTCGATCGATCCGGTGTGACTGGTTGCGGGTCAGCATCGCCGTCGCCACCTTCCAATGCCCCGGCAGGGTTTACCGTCGAGACAATGTCGCGGACATCGCTGAATCCGCGTGTGTCGGTGTGGTACTTCAGGCGAATACGGTTGTCGCGCTCGCCACGGACCCAGGTCTCGACATCGTAGGACACGCGAAAACCCACGATTGGCTGTTCCGTTTCGTTTGTATAGCGCAGGAACACTCGTGCATCGCGCAAGCCCGTCGTCCCACGCTCGCGTATGCCGAAGGAATACGACTCGCCGTTGGCCGTAAAGGCACCGAATCCGCCGAAGGGTTCGCCGAGATCGGCATCGAATACGCCGGAGAAGGGATAGAATGCCGGGCCGACCGGTTCTGCCTCTGCGTTTTCGCCGGTTACAAACATACCCTCAGGGAGGGTTCCCCGTGTGCCGCGATAGTCGCTGAAGTCTATTGAAACGACGCCGGCAGGCTCGGATACGCGGCTGCATGCCACGAACGCGAGCACACTTGCGAGGCAGACCGCTAGCAGATGCAGGGCGCGGCGGCCGTAGTCGCGGGCCCGTTCATGCGCCAGGACAGCATCGGGCCGCGTTGCGCCCGCCGCCGCGGCTCTCGCCGATCCACGCGCCACCATTACGGCGAGCCACCACCCATGGGCGGGGGCAGGGTCTGCGGTGAACGCATGGCGATATTATCCCAGAAGGGCTCGAGCACCTGATATCCGTCTGCAGCGCCCTGGGCGTGCACCGGGTTCTCGCGGATATCGACGTATGCGAAGCGACCTTGTGATGCATCATCCTGCAGGGCCCCCTGCTCCATACGCCGGGCAAGCGGCATAAGGTCAGCCACCCCGGCGTTTCGCAGGTCCAGCCATAACAGCGACGGAAGCGATTCGAGCACGTGCACATCCTGCGCGACCGGCACGTCCCGAAGAACGAGTGTGTGCAGGCGGGGGAGGCCCGCGAGCGGGACAATTGAGGAAAGATCGCTGTTGCCCCGAAGGTCCATGTGTCCGAGGTTTCGGAACTCCTGAACGCCCGATAGGTCGCGAAGACCCGTGTTACGAAGGTTCAGATATTCAAGCTGTGTCAGGCCGGAAAGAACCACAAGATTTTCGAGGTCCAGCGGATTATCGCGCAGGCTAAGCGAGCGAAGCCGCGTAAGCCCGGCAATGGCAGTAACGTCCGACACCTCGTTGTCGGCGAGGTCGAGCGACTCAAGCTGCGTGAACTCGGCGAGTACCGATATATCCGAGAGGCGGTGACGGACGTCCGGGCGTTCCGGGTGTGACGGGCCGCGGTTGTGGCGCAGGTTCAGCACGCGAAGCGCGGGGAGCTCGGCGAGCAGGGCAAGGTTCGCAGCCGACAGATCCACCATATCGTTGTCGCGGAGACTGAGCTCCCGAAGCCGCGAAAGCGAGGACAGTGGAGAAAGGTCCTGTACCCTGTTTCCGCGCAGGTCAATGACAGCGAGGTTTGAAAGCTGCTCTATACCCGACAGGGTGGTAATGCCGCGCTCCGAGGCGTCAAGCTCGGTTATACGCTCGAGCTCCGGTGCGGCAAACCCGCGTCCCTCGAGCTCGAGCGCGCTGCGCACCGCCGCCTCAAGACCGGGGTCATCGAAGCGGCTTGGAGGTGCGGTATACACCGCCCACAGGTAGAGCCCGACAAACACCACAAAGGCCCCGGCGGTGCCGAACGTGAGCCAGTGCGCGCGAGACCAAGCCGCACCCGGGCGCCGCTGCCGTCCTCTCGCGCTCATGGCGCAACCATCCGCGGCGTAACCATGTTCGGGCGAATAACCTCTATTCCCTGTACGTACTTGCTGTTCGAAGTTGCCTTGAGTTCATGTTCGCGGACAAGGTCGGTAAGCCACTCAGGTTCTTCGACCGAGGTCTTTACTTCGAAAATAACGTGTTTGGGCCGGTGCGGTCGGAGGATTGCGTGGTCGGGAAACAGCGATCTTGCCCGTGTGCTCACCACCTCGTGGTCGACCGTTACCCGCACCGGAAGCCTGTCGCGCGAACGGTAGCCTTCGCGGTGATACTGTACGAGCACAACCGGCAGAAGCGATCGGGATCGTCGCAGTCGTTCAAACTCTTCGAGTACCGGATCCGCCTTCCCGGGCCAGAGGCCTTCCTTGAGGTAGGCCCGATAGTCTTCGAAGGTGACGTGGGTGGAATATTTGACCATGGAGTTTCCAGACTTGGTCTTAAGCTCAACCGATATGACCGAGTCTGGTTCCGGGGTATCGGTATACGAGCGAATGCGAAGCTTGATTCGACCGAACGCACCGTCTTCTTTTTCGTAGTACGCGCGGTAGTCACGGGTGTCATAGTAGATGCTTCGAACCAGGTAGCGCCCTGAGCCTTGAGCCTTGGTAAACCGGTCTTTTTCTACATGAAGCGGGAGCGCAGTTCTTAGCCGGTGATACTCGTGGAGTCCCAGTAGATACTTTCGTTCAAACCGTGCAGTTGCAGACACTCTATACACGCACCTTCCAGTGAGCTCACATGGGGAGTGAGAGTTGTGGCGTCAGAAGCGACACCTTGCGCACGCCTCGAACCGGCTGCAGCTCGCCGACAAGGCCCCGCACCTCCGCCTCGCGCGACCTGCTTACCCGGATCTCGTACGTGAGTTCCCAGTCGGGCCCGTCCACCTCGTGATTCCGCAGCTGCACATTCGCACGCTTCTGGTTCACAAGGCGTTCTATTTCATCATCTACCTGTGTATCAGAACCTGCAATAACAAGGATAAACTCCGCGTGTAATGATCTGCCGTAGCGGAACAGGTACATGCCGCTCATTAAAAAGCCAAGGAACAGCGTTGCAAACACCGCGATGGTCCAGTTCAGCGTGCCCACGCCAAGACCGACGGCAATGGACCAGAAGAGAAACACCATGTCGCGGGTGTCCTTGATTGGCGTGCGAAA
>SKKC01000424.1 GCA_007121695.1 Spirochaetales bacterium
CCCGGGCGTGGCAGACGGCGGTGCCATGTCGCCGGAGCTCACGCGAGCCGCATCCTGGTTCGGTGCAAACATCATTCTGGCCTTTATTTTTATCTTTGTGACGGCGAGGAACCCGGTGCTGAGCGATCTGGCCTTTCCGCTCATGTCGCTTCTGTTCTTTATCGGTGGGCTTGGAGCAGGTCGCCTCGCGGGGCGTTCCTGGATGCAGGTCTGGAAGTCCTTCGGCGGCGGAGCCCTGGGTATGGCGCCGGCAGTTCTTCTGATTCTCATGAGTCTGAGCGTTCGCCACATTGTTGAGCTGGGTGGAATTACCGACACCATTCTGAACGCAGCCGCGAATCTGATCGCCGGGAGCACGACCTTCGGCGCCGCGTTTTTCGTGTACCTCGTAACGCTCGCCATGAACTTTTTCATAGGTTCTGCGAGTGCGAAGGCATTCCTCATGATGCCCATTCTCTCGCCGCTTGCAGACCTGGTCGGTATCACGCGGCAGACCGCCGTGCTCGCCTTTGGCTTCGGAGACGGTTTCAGCAACATGCTGTTTCCCTCCAACGCGCTGCTGCTGATTGGCCTTGGGTTTACCGTGGTCAGTTATGCGCGATGGCTGCGATGGACAATCGGGCTGCAGCTTGTCATGTTTGCTGTATCAATGGTGTTTCTCTGGATAGCCGTTCAGGTGGGATTCGGTCCGTTCTGACCCGGGAGCGATAGTGCGGATACGGTCTGGTTACGACCGTGTTCTTTTCCGTAGTACAGGGCACGATCGGCTTCCTTGAGGCAGGTGTCAATCGTGGCTGCAGCCCCACCGCGTCGGGCAGTCAGACCTATGGTGACCGTCAGACGGTGGCGTGTGCTGTTGTAGACAAGGTCAAGCTGTTCGATATGCTTTCTGAGTTTTTCACCGAGCTCCAGGGCTCCGTCTATGCCCGTTTCGGGGAGCGCAACCAGAAATTCTTCGCCTCCCCATCTGGCAACAAAGTCCTGGGCTCTGGTGTTACGTTGAAGCTCCTGCGCGACTTCTTTCAGCAGAAAGTCACCGCAGTCGTGGCCGAACTCGTCGTTGAAGGTTTTGAAATGATCCATGTCGCACAGCAGCAGCGCGAAGTCCCTGCCGTTGCGCTCGGCAATCTCCATGATTGCCTGCACCCGCTCGATCCCGTCTCGTCGATTGGGGACACCTGTCAGGCTGTCTATGCGAGCCTGACGAAACAGTTCGTCGTTATAGCTTTGTATGCGCCGTTGCGACTCGACGAGCCTGCGGTGCTCCTGCATGTACCGCGATGCATAGATCTGGAACAGAATGTAGACGGTCGCCGCAGATACAATAAGGGAGTAGGCCCGCTTCAGGCGAAGCGTCGACCTTGATATGTCGGGATACAGGTCCGGAAGGATCGTAAGATCGCCGACAACGAGCGTCGTGACTACCAGCGCATAGAGCACCGAAAACCAGATGCGTTCCCGCCCCTCGCGGGTGATACTGACCACAATAAGGCCGAACATGAGTACGAAGTACCCGAACCCTCCGTCGAGACCCGCGTTACTGATAAAGGCAGAAGGAACAACAATAATCAGAAGCACAACGACTGTCGCGAGTCGTATACCAGCGGTATTTCCCGATCTGCGATAGACAAGGAAAATCGCAAGAAACGCGGCAGCCGAGAACGCGGCGGCGATCGTGGGCGCCTCGCCGGTCTGCAGAACCAGGTTCAGTGCGAAAATAAGCACTGGTACGGCAAACAGGCCAATCAGCAGTGAACGCAACACCCAATCCTCGAGCCGGGCCGAAGAAGTCTCGTGTTCAGTTTGCGGTGTCGGGCTTTGATGGGTAGACATGTTCACGAAAAACCAGTTGTTGGTACAAAACGAAACTACATTATATTTAAATATATATATATCATCAATAATCAGATCGCTTGAGCGAACGCGAATTTCCGGAGATGATAGCACATGTTTTGTACTGTGCGGGACGTCGATGCATTGTCCCTGTTTCTGTCTCGCCGCCCCGAGCGTCATGTATACGAACTCGGCGACCTCGAGGCTCCCTTCTTTCACGATACAACGTGGTATGCGTGGTGTCCCGATCGCATCGAGGCGCTTGCGCTCCTGTACACCGGGCAGGACCCGGCGACGCTCATTATTATCGAAGACACCGAGACACCCGCCTACGATTCGCTGCTTGCGGCGATGCTTCCGGAACTTCCGCAGACGCTGAACGTACACGCCAGTCCGCGTCTGGTTTCCGCCTTTGCCGCTCAGTACCGGACCCGTGCACACGAAGCGCATCTGAAAATGCTCTATATGGCCCAGGATGATGAACCACTGAACAGCATGCAGACGGCCGTGCCTGCTGGCATGGCGCTCCGCCGCCTCGAACACCGGGACATCCCCGCGCTGCGCGCGCTGTACGAGGCTGCGTATCCGGAGAACTGGTTTGATCCGGCCATGTTCGCGCACAGCCGCTACGCTGGAATCTTCCGCGGCGGGGCGCTCCTTGCCGCCGGGGGCACGCACGTGTACGCGCCGTCCCGCGGCGTGGCCGCGCTTGGAAACATCGCGACGCACCCCGACTACCGCGGGCAGGGGCTTGCCACCAGAGTCACCGCTGCGCTGTGCACGATGCTCTCGGCCGAGGTAGCGCACATAGGTCTGAACGTGAAAGCCACCAATAACGCCGCGATCTCGGTCTATCGAAGAATCGGTTTCGTGGACGTGGCCGATTACTGCGAGTTGCAGCTACATCGATAATCACACCCGGTCCAGCCGGGTAGAAAATGTCCGCCCGACCGGGCATTGAGACGCTTGCGTGGGGTGCGTGCCATGCTACAATCGCTGACCATGGGAAATACAGCAATATACGTGTTCGTATTTGGTTCGGGTCTTGTTGGCCTGTTATTCGTGGTGTTTCTGATTCACCGGATCATGAAGCACGACGCCGGGAATGAAACGGTTCGGAACATTGTCGGTGCCATCCGAAGTGGCTCCGGGGTATTCCTGAAGCGTGAGTACCGCATTCTCGCCATTTTCACGGTGATAATGGTTGTTATCCTCTCGGCCTTCGTGGAACCACGGCCATGGAGCGGAATTGCCTACCTCTTCGGAACACTTATGTCGGCGCTGGCAGGGTTCATGGGAATGGCCATTGCGACACGGGCGAATGGTCGAACGACTGTCGCTGCAGAACGCAACTGGCACGAGGGCTTGAAAGTCGCGTTCTCCGCTGGCGGTGTCATGGGCTTCTCGGTCGTGAGTCTCGGTCTCCTTGGTGTCGCGCTGACGATCGTCGTAACCGGCGATCACTATCTTGCGTTGAGCTTCGCCTTCGGTTCGTCTGCTGTCGCACTCTTCCTTCGCGTCGGCGGAGGCATTTTTACCAAATGCGCCGATGTTGGAGCTGATCTCGTAGGTAAAGTCGAGAAATCCATACCCGAGGACGATCCGAGAAATGCCGCAGTCATTGCTGATAACGTCGGAGACAACGTCGGCGATATCGCAGGTATGGGTTCGGACCTGTACGAGTCCTACGTGTCTTCGATTGCTGCGGCGATCGTGCTCGGCGTCGCAGCTCTCGGTGTAAGGGACGGGATCCTTCTTCCTCTCGTTCTCGCGGCAGCCGGAATTATCGTGTCCATGGTCGGCGCGCTTCTTGTACGCCCGAAGCACAGAGACGACAACTTCGAGCAGCAGGTTTCCGGTGCACAGAAATCCATGAACTTTGGTGTGTTTGCCGCGAACGGAATCATGATTGTTGTCGCCTTTTTACTGGTCAGGTGGATGACAGGCGGCCTCGACGCGTTCTGGGCGCTTATCGCCGGAATGTTTGCAGGCGTCGGAATCTCTGCCACGACCGAGTACTACACGTCAGCTTCGTACAAGCCGACGCAGGACATCGCGCGCGCATCGACCGGAGGGCCGGCGCTGACGATCATGAACGGGTTTTCGCAGTCCATGATGAGCATCGTACCGCCAGTCATTATCGTTTCGGTCGCGTCGATTATTGCATACGCGACAAGTGGTCTGTTCGGAATAGGCATGGCGGCACTCGGACTGCTGGTAAATCTTGGTGTCACGCTGTCGATGGACTGTTATGGGCCCATATCCGACAACGCTGCCGGTATTGCCGAAATGGCAGGTCTCGATCACAGAGTCCGTGAACGCTGTGAAGCGCTCGATGCAGTCGGAAATACGACCGCAGCCCTGGGGAAGGGCTTTTCAATTGGATCGGCGGCGCTCGCAGCTCTCGCCTGGATCGCGACGTACTTCGAGACCGCCAATATCGAAGTTGCAAACCTCATTAATATCGACGTGCTTGTCGGGACGCTCATCGGAGGTATGCTGCCGTTCCTCTTCAGCGCTCTTGCAATCGGAGGCGTCGGGCGCGGAGCTGGTGACGTAGTCGAAGAAGTGCGAAGGCAGTTTCGCGAAATACCCGGCATCATGGATCGTACGGCCAGACCGGACTATGAGCGCTGTGTCGATATTGCGACGAAGCGGGCGCTTCGCGAGATGGTTGTTCCCGGTCTGCTCGTTATCCTCGTGCCCCTGGCACTCGGCTTTACCCTCGGTCCCCGTTCGGTTGCCGGTCTGCTTGTTGGCTCACTGATTACCGGTTTCATGCTCGCGACCCTCATGTCAAATGCCGGTGGCGCCTGGGACAATGCGAAGAAGTTTGTGGAGTCCGGGGAAGTCGGAGGCAAGAACAGCGAAGCGCACAAGGCGACGATCGTCGGTGACACCGTCGGCGACCCTTTCAAGGACACGGCAGGGCCGTCGCTGAACATTCTCGTTAAGCTTGTCGGGAAAGTGGCCGTTATTTTCGCTGCCGGATTCACGGCGCTTCTGGTACTGTAGTCCAAGCGTACACACTCCTTGTTTACTGTCAGCCACTCTGGTGTTTTTTCGCCCATAAACTCTTTTCATTCAACGACATAGGAGAACGA
>SKKC01000409.1 GCA_007121695.1 Spirochaetales bacterium
CCCGTTTTAGCAGACTTTCTGCCAGTTCTTACGTCGGTGAGCGTTCCAGAAGTCAATTCCTCGAAGCAGCATCGAAAGCTGCTCGGGGCTGATCTGCCTCACCGCGTGCTCGCTCTGCGGCCAGGGAAAACGGTTCGGCGGCTCAAGGCGTTTCTGCCCAGGTTGCATGGGCGAGCAGCAATCCGCAAGGATTGCGACCAGCCACAAGCAAAATCCTGTGCCATCCCAGTACAGCGCTTTCACGATTCGCCGCTCGCGGTTACAGAACAGAAACACTGCGCCACTGAGTGGATCTTGATCCATATGTTCTTCTGCCAGGATTGAAAGTCCGTTCGCCGCTTTTCGCATATCGGTGCGCCCCGGGCGAACATACACGCTCACCCGGGAGAAGTCTGGCGCCATCATAACGATTCAGCTGCCTGAAATATTGAGGCAAGCTGTTGTGAGCTCGCATTCGGAGCAACTTCGATAATAATTCGTTCACCGATCAGTATCCGTATAGGGTGATTCGTTCCAGTCGCGACAAAAGAAGTTTCTGGAACTTTGACGAATCCGGTTTTGCGCTTCTCAGCGCCCGATTCTCGTTCCCGTTTAAGCCAGTACTGCAGTGTGCTCAACGCTACGCCGCGGTCCTTACAGAACACCTCTTGCGTTAGCGTGTTCGCATGATAATCAGCGAGCACTCGCTGCCGATGCTCGTATCGCTCTTTCAAAGTCATACTCAAATGGTCCTCCTGACCACTGAGTATCAACCCAGACCGCCTGCTATTCTAAGGTGCGGTGAAATTGACGCTTACAGCGTTGCGACAGCAACGCGGGAGAGCGTTGCGCGTTTTGCATAGCAAAACGTGCGAAGCGAAGGCTTTTTTTATTTTGTAAACACGACTATTGAGAGCCTGGCGACGACCTTGGCGGGTTCATCCGGAAGACCGGATTATCGTTGCCAACTGATGTTTACGAACTCGCGTTCCCGCGGATCTCGTCCTATACTCGACGAATATGACACACATCGATCCGACACAAATGCAGGACTGGGAAATCGCAGCGATCGCGGCCCGGGACATGAGCCCAATCAGTTCCGTGTCCGAAACCCTCGGTATACGTCCCGGAGAGCTTCTGCCCTACGGACATCACATCGGCAAAATCGACTATCTTCGTGTTCTCGATAGACTGTCATCCGCGCCGAACGGGAAATACATAGACGTTACAGCCATCACGCCAACTCCTCTCGGCGAAGGAAAGACCACGACGACGATAGGCCTTGTCGACGGTCTCGGAAAGATCGGGAAGTCGGTTACGGGGGCGATCAGGCAGCCGTCGGGTGGGCCCACGTTCAATATCAAGGGAAGCGCTGCGGGGGGCGGGCTCGCGCAGTGTCTGCCGCTCACTGAGTTCAGTCTGGGGCTAACCGGAGATATAGACGCGGTTACCAATGCGCACAATCTCGCCATGATAGCGCTTACCTCTCGTATACAGCACGAGTTTAACTACGGCGATTCGTTTCTCGAAAAAAGAGGCCTGACCCGACTTGATATCGATCCGCGTAATCCAGCCATGGGCTGGGCTATCGATTTCTCTGCGCAGGCGCTCCGCGAAATAATTCTCGGTATCGGCGGTAAAATGGACGGCTTCATGATGAAGAGCGGGTTTCAGATTACCGTATCGTCCGAAGTCATGGCGATATTATCGGTTGCCCGGGATCTCGCCGACCTGCGTGCCCGAATGGGGCGGATGGTTGTCGGATATCGCAAAAACGGAAAGCCGGTCACGGCGGAAGACCTTGAGGTCGCCGGCGCGATGACAGCGATCATGCACAAGGCAATGAACCCGAATCTGCTTCAGACCATCGAAGGAAATCCGGTGTTTGTGCACGCCGGTCCCTTTGCCAATATCGCCATAGGGCAGTCTTCGATTATCGCGGATCGTCTCGCACTCAAGCTGGCTGATTATCACGTAACCGAAAGCGGGTTCGGTGCGGATATCGGATTCGAGAAATTCTGGAATCTGAAGTGCCGCTTTTCGGGACTCACTCCCGATGCGGCTGTAATCGTATGTACGATACGGGCATTGAAGATGCACGGAGGCGGACCAGCAGTAAAACCGGGTGTCAAGGCTGAAGCTGCGTACTCCGAACCGAAGCCTGCGCTGGTGGAGGCAGGCGTTGATAATCTCCGTGCCCATATCGAAACCGTCAAAAAAAGTGGCGTCTCACCGGTTGTCTGTATTAACCATTTTCACACCGACACCCACGAAGAGATCGAAATAGTTCGACGCGCGGCAGAAGCGCTCGGTGCCCGGGTCGCAGTCAGCAAACACTGGGCTCAGGGTGGTGCCGGGGCAGTCGAACTGGCAGAGGCAGTCGAGGAGGCCTGCGCCGAGAAAAGCCCATTCTCACTCCTGTACAAGGACTCGGACACCCTGACGCAGAGAATCGAGCGAATCGCGCGCGACGTATACGGAGCAGACGGAGTGCAGTACTCTCCCGAAGCTTCGAGGAAAATCGACGAACTCGCTACAGATACCGAGGCAGCGGGTTTTGGAACGTGTATGGTAAAGACGCATTTGAGTCTGAGTCATGATCCGGATCTCAAGGGGCGCCCGCGAGGGTGGACGCTTCCGATACGGGATGTGCTGATCTATCGAGGTGCCGGCCTTCTTGTGCCGGTCGCAGGCGACATAAAACTCATGCCGGGAACCTCGTCGGATCCTGCGTTTCGTCGCATAGACGTCGACACCGCAACAGGATCAGTTCAGGGACTTTTCTAATATCCTGCCACATGGGAGCGTAGCGAAAGTGAGCGTTTCAACACTTGTCGATCTCCGTGAATGGGAAGAACCTGGCCTGATTGCTCGAGGGCGATCGCCGGATCATGCGACCTTCGGCCGATATTCGTCGGGTCCGGAAGCCCGTGAGGGGCGATATCAAACAGGCTCCCGTTACACGGATCTCAATGGGCGCTGGGAGTTCCGCCTGCTCGACAGACCCGAGGCTTTGTCCGAGTCGCTCGTGAGCGGAACGGGATTTTCCAGTACGATTACCGTACCCGGGAACTGGACCATGCAGGGTTGGGACAGACCTGTGTACACGAATGTGCAGATGCCCTTTTCCGAGTTGCCACCGAAGGTTCCCGGGCAGAATCCGACAGGGGTGTACCACCGAGAGTTTGTCCCTTCCAGCGAAGTGCCTGAGCAGCGGGTGGTCCTTCATATCGGTGGCGCCGAGAGCTTCTGTTATGTGTTCGTAAATGGCGCGTGTATTGGCTGCGCTACTGACTCCCGGCTCCCGTCCGAGTTTGATATAACGGATTCCGTACGACACCGTGATGTGAACCATCTCGTAATCGTCGTGATTCGCTGGTCTGCCGCCAGTTTCGTCGAAGACCAGGACCAGTGGTGGATGGGCGGGATCCACCGGGATGTAACGCTCGAGTATCGTCCCGCCGTTCATGTTGCCGACGTGCGACTGTGTGCTTCAGCGTGCGATGTTCCCGGTTCGGTCGGAGCCGGCGAACTTTCGGCTGACATCATGATCCGCGGTCTCGCTGACGGAGCAGCCGACTGCGTGTTGTCCTGGAATCTGTATTTCCTTGGGGCCATTGAGGGGCCTCGTGACGCAGGCGAACCATGCGAAGTTCCAGTAGCAACTGGTTCGGCGAAACACGAGACTCACCCGGCTCACGGAGACCAGCGGTTCTCTATGCACTGTTCGATCGCATCCGTGCACTACTGGTCGGCCGAAATTCCTGCCCTGTACCGCATGGTCTTCGAGTTGCGCCTGGGAGATAATACGACTGAGTTCGTGTCCGTCCAGACAGGATTCCGTTCCGTTGAAATACGGAATCGCCAATTGCTTGTGAACGGTTCTCCCGTCATGATACGCGGAGTGAACCGTCATGAGCACGATCCTGATACCGGAAAGCATGTGTCTCGGAAGCGTATGGAAGAGGACATCTTCCTCCTGAAGCGATTCAATGTAAATGCAGTCAGAACATCGCACTATCCGAACGACGACTACTGGTACGAGTTGTGCAATCGGTACGGAATCATGCTCGTAGATGAGGCTAACATCGAGCATCATCACTATTACGATGAACTGTGCCGAGATCCATCCTATGCGGCTGCCTACCTCGCTCGTGCCAGTCGTATGGTACTGCGGGATCAGAATCATCCGTCGGTCATTGCGTGGTCGCTGGGAAATGAAAGCGGATACGGACCTCATCACGATGCATGTGCTGCGTGGGTTCGTCGCCATGATCCATCCCGGCCGCTTCACTACGAAGGAGCGTTGCACCGTGAGTACGGGCAGCCCGGACGCGACCTGAGTCGGGGGCATGAAGTGACCGATATTGTGTGTCCCATGTATGCCCCGATTGACGAAATCGAGTCGTGGGCCCGAACGACAGACGATTATCGCCCCCTGATACTGTGCGAATACTCGCACGCAATGGGAAACAGTAACGGAACGCTGTTGGACTACTGGCAACTGTTTCGAACGCTACATGGACTGCAAGGCGGGTTTATCTGGGAATTTCTTGACCATGGCCTGCGGGCGCAGACACCCGAAGGACGGTCCTACCTGGCTTACGGTGGAGATTTCGGCGACGAGCCGAACGACGCCAACTTCTGCATGGATGGTCTGGTGTCAGCCGACCGTGTTCCCCACCCGGCAATGTGGGAGTTCATGTATGCTGCCCAACCAGTCGAATTCGAGACAATCGATGTGCTGCGCGGACGGATCCGCATCCGGAACGGGTTCGACGTCCGTTCGCTCCATGATTTCACCCTTGCGTGGCAACTCGACTCGAACGGACTTGCGGTGGCGAACGGAACGCTCGAGATGCCGGATATTGCTCCCGGAGCGTGGGGTGAGGTGCACGTGCCTCTTGCAAAACACGTGTCCGGACAGGGCGAAACGCTGCACCTCACTATGCGCA
>SKKC01000394.1 GCA_007121695.1 Spirochaetales bacterium
GAAACGTCGCTGGCGCACGCCCGCGAGGCGCTTCGCATTGCCGAACTGCGCTTCGAGCAGGGTGCCATCAGATTCGACGAACTGCTTGCTGCCGAGATAGCGCGTGACGAGCAGAACGATGACGTGTTCAACGCCGAACGGTCCCTGGACCTTGCTGTATCCCGGTTGATGGCGCTGACCGGGCTGTCTGAAGATGCAGTACTGGATAGAACCCGGAGTAATGCGCTGCCGCAGCTTCGAACCATGGTGGAGACACCTGCCCCGGGCGGGGATCCTGCGTCGGTCGAACTCGAGCGACTACGGGCCGAGCGCGAGCGGGTACGTATCGCTGGCGTGCTCGCCGGAGCGTCCGATGGCGGGCAGCTCTCGGTAACCGTCTCCGTTATTCCCCGATACGTCGACGCGCGCACCGACAACGATATCGCGTCGAGCTTCCGGGACCTCTACGGTTCGAGTCGCCGACCGGATATTCAGGCTGGCATTACCCTCTCGGTGCCGGTGCTCGACGGCGGGGCGGCTGCCATCAGGCGTGAGCAGCGCCAGCTGCAGGAGCTCGCGGCATCCAGGGCAGTCGAGCGGACTCGCGACGAACAGCTGCAACGCAGTATCGCGCTGTACGGCGAGCTGGACGCGTCCCTTCGGCGTGAAGCGCGAGGCGAAGAGCAGCTGCGCGTGTCCGAGCGCAGACTCTCGCGTACGCAGGCGCTGCTTTCATCAGGAGACGCGACGGAAACCGACCTGCGTCTGGTGCAACTCGACCTGCAGCGCCGTCAAACGGAGCTCGTGCGTGCGCAGGCAGACGTTCTGATCGTATCGCTGCAGATCGCCGCCCTCCGTGGAGAGCGCCTGCTTCGGGTACTCTCGGTCACATCCCCGGAATAATCGATACGTCGACGTTCATTCCCGGAAGCAGAAAGTCGTCCGCGTCCTCGACGAGTATCCGGGTGCGTATTGTCGTTTCGTTCCCGGAACGCTCGGCGACCGACGCGATCCATGCAACTTCGCCTGTGTAGCGTCGTGCACGGTCTGCGAGCGGGACAATGGTGGAGCGGTCGCCGGGCGAAACGTCGAGCAGAAACTCCTCCGGCAAATCCGCCACGATTTCGAGCGCCGCCCCGTCGGCCACCCGGGCCAGTCGCGATCCGGTCGAGACTCTATCGCCCGGGGTCACGAACACCTCTGTCACAAGGCCATTGTCGAACGGGCTTCGAACCCGCCCGTCATGCGCGCCGCTTCGCTCGACGCGCTGCGCAAGATCATTGATTTCATTTCGCAGCCGACCATATTCAAGCTCCGCCAGTTCGATTTCGCTGCCAAGCTCCCGAACAGTTCTCGCAAGACGATCCTCGACAACCTGTCGGGCCAGTCTGGCACGATCGAGTGCGCGGGCTGCGGCAGCGTCTCGTTCGGACGCATCGTCGAGCGTGCGCTGGCTGACGGCCGCCTCACGAAACAGCTGCTGCGTACGTTCGAGCTCGGCCCGGGCACGCGAGCGTTCGTCATCGGCTGCCTGTACGTTCAGAACTGCCTCGGTTCGCTCGAGGTTGTCGGGGTCGCGTGCAATCGCGCGGCGAGACGACAGATCGTCGATCTGCAGCTCGACTCTCCGCAGCTGCGTTTGTAGCGATTCCTGTTCACGCTCGAGCTGGTTCGTGTCAAGGCTGAACAGAATGGCTTCGGACCCGACCCGGGACCCGGGTTCGTGATACACAGCAGTTACCCGGGCTGGAAACTCGGCGGTCAGCATCTCTTCAGCCCCTGCGGCGACGCGTCCGAAAATCTGTACCGCAGCGGGTTGTCGCGCAGGGACCGCAGCCGATGCTGCATCGGAATCGGAGGCCGCTCCGGTTTGCTGTCTCGTATCAGTGGCTCCGCAGGCTGCGATCAGCACAAGAAACGCAGCCGCACACAGTTTATGTTTCATCTATTATTGTCCCGTCCCGCACGACGATACGCCGCGATCCGTAGTCGGCACACTCGTTGGAGTGAGTTACCATGATTATTGTTGTAGACGTGTCCCGGTTAATGGAACGTAGCAGGTCCATGACTTCTCCTGTTGTGGTGCTGTCGAGATTTCCGGTTGGTTCATCGGCGAGTAGCAGTTCAGGCCTGTTAATGAGGGCCCGTGCTATGGCGACTCGCTGCTGCTGGCCACCGGACAGTTCCGAGGGGCGGTGCCGTCGGCGGTGCGTAAGTTCAACGATTTCGAGAATCTCTGTCAGCCGGTTCTGCGCCGCGGCAAGGTTGCCACCGTCGAGCAGAATGGGAAGCAGCACGTTTTCCTCCACGGTCAGGTTCGGCACGAGGTTAAAAAACTGAAAGACGAATCCGAGGCGGGTTCGGCGAATCGAACTCATTTCCTCGTCGGAGAGCTCGGACAGGTTTCGGTCGGCGATACGGATTTCGCCCCGATCAGGTCTATCGAGGCCTCCGATCAGATACAGCAGGGTGCTTTTCCCGGAGCCGCTCTGTCCCATGACGGAGACGAAATCTCCGCGCTCGACAGTCAGATCGACGCCGTGGAGAACACGAACGTCAATGTCGCCGCTTCGATATGACTTGTAAAGCCCTTGCACCTCGACAACAACCTTACTCATACTTCAGTGCCTCGATAATGTTCATGCGCCGTGTCCGCATCGCCGGTCCAACGCTGGCGGTAACGGCAATAAGAATTCCTGCGCCGATCATGCCCAGAGCCGTCAGGGGAGGAAACTCGAGCGGAATGAATACCCGGAAGGATTCCAGCAGCAGCGGGATGGTCTGCAGCATCAGCCCTGCAACCATGAGACCCGCGCTTGCTCCGACCGCACCGACAGTCGCTGCCTCTATGAACAGCATGCGACGAAGCTGTTTCCCGCTCATACCCGTACTGCGAAAGAGCGCGAAACTTCGTTTCCGGTCAAGAAAACTGATGATGAAATTGTTCACGACGCCGACGGTGCCGAGCAGCATCGCCATAAGCGAAAAACCCTGCAGCAGAAAAAACAGTTCCTGATTCGAGTCTCTGCCTCGCTGCGCGATCTGACTGACCGTGCGACTCCAGTATCCCTCGTGTCCGAATCGAGCGGCTATCGCCGCCTGCGTCTCGTACGGATCCCGGGTCGCAACAACGTACAGCGCATTGTAGGACCCGGCACCATGATCCTGCCGGAGAAACCGTTCCGAGATCATTGCCATGTCGCCGTTGCTCCATAGCGTCGAAACGAATCCTATGACCGTGTACGACGCGACGCGGCGATTGAATGCGAGATCGATCGTGTCGCCTGCCGTCAGACCGTATCGTTCCCGAAGCGTATAACTGACGATCACCGTACGTCCGTCGTTCAGGCGTGGCAGGAGGGTAGATGCTGCTTCGGAATACTCGAACCGCCAGAAGTCCTGAAACCTGTCAGGATAGATGCCCATGACGCGTCGTATGCGACCGGAGTGCGTGGGAATCTGCACATTCGAGGCAATGAAGTGCCCGTATGTGTCCTGTACCTCCGGAAGGTGCAGGAGCCGTCGCTCAAAGGCCGCGCTCCGCGCACCACCGTGAATTTCGAGATCGAATCTGGCGTTACGATACAGGTTTCCCGCCTGTTCAGCGACGCTCCCCGAAATGGTCGTTATCAGAAATACGCCGGTGATTCCGATACACAGGAGCACGATGTTGTTAATGATGCCGCCATTGTCCCGCAGATTCATTGCCGCGAGGCGGCCGATGTTGCCGAAGGCATGGTGGTACACGTATTGCAGCAGTCGTACGAAACTGCGCGTAAAAAACGGAATCACGAACACGGTACCAATGAACGTACAGACGAGACCGACGAAGTACCATACGAGGATAGCGTTCGCCGGTGCCGTGGCAGGGAGGATGGCTCCGAGTGCAAGCAGGCCGGCTCCCGAGACGGTGCGGTCTTTCGATCCGCCGGTAAACGAATGAAGCTGTAGAATTACGTCCTTGACAGGGATCTTTGCCACGCGGTGTATTGGTATCGCTGCGCTCATGACCGGAAGAAACAGCGCCATGGCAATGGCTCCCACCGCATCCTGCAGGCCGAAGGTAGCGCGTGCGCCCGAAGCGGCCCGACCGAAACCTCTCGCGGCGACAGCCGTCATGCCGTTCAGGATCAGAACGCCGAGAAGCAGACCAAGTGCCGCGCCAAGGACTCCGTAGGCGACCGCTTCCCCGTACAGTACACGGGTTACCATGCGCCGCGTTGCACCGATGCTTCGAAAGGTGCCGACGGTAGGCAGGCGCTCTGCGGTAATGACCTGGAAGGTGGAGTAGATAATGAACACGCTGACCGCGATTACCAGAAACAGCATAATGCGAAAGGGTATGACGACGGTGTTCGCGAACTCGGCCCGTTCTTCGGGCAGAATGGTCTGCTGCACCCGAACGCGGGGGTACAGTTCCTGAAGCGCTGCCTCGAGCGAGAAGCGTTCGGATTCCTCCCGCGCGCGGACGAACACGGTGCCTGCGCGACCCGCGGTGCCAAAGAGCGATGCGGCCGTGTCGAAAGGTATGAGCGCGTGAATGCTCCCGCTGTTTCCGTGAAAATATCCGACCGGTTCGGCAACTGCCGCCAGCTGCATGGCAACCGGTCGGGGGTTTCCCCCGATTTCCAGCTGAAGCCAGTCACCGACACGCAAGCCCAGTTCTTCGGTGTCCGGGCGCGACAGTACTATCTGCCGTCCCTGAAAGCTGCTGTCGAGCAGTGGACGATCGGTGGCGAACGGGCTCATCTGTTCCATGTCGGAGACGCTCATGCCACGTATCTGGAACGGATCGGTTTCCGGGGCGCCGGCCATGCGTCCGCTGCCACTGATCGCCTGGGTAATCCAGGCAGTGCGGTCGGCGAGCTGTCGGGCATTTCGGGGGCTTACGAAGGGCGATGGAGAGTTGCGGTCGGCGCGAATCATGATATGAGA
>SKKC01000065.1 GCA_007121695.1 Spirochaetales bacterium
AGGTTCGTGAACACATCCTCAAGATCATCTGCCGACTCGCGCTCGAAAAGGTCTCCCTCGACCGCGAATGCCTCTTCGTCGAGGAACTGCTCGAGCAGATTTGCGGGGTCACCGGCGTTGTCGACGCCGAAGGCGAAGACGAGGTCTATCTCAATGACAACTTCGAGCGAGTCGCCGGGGGAAAGGGTGAGGGATGTTTCGTCCCCGGTCGCTTCGATTTCGATATCGATGCGGGCGGGGCGGGGATTCAGGTTGAGTATTTGTGCGATGTCCCCATCTTCGAGACCATCGCCGAAAACGACGTTCTTGATCTGGACGATTTCGTCTTCGATGGGCTCGGTAGCGTCAATCTCCGCAAATGGTTTGACTGAAACGGTGACAGCTGGCAGCTCGTCACTTTGCGTTAGTTCGCCAAGTATTCCCAGTCGTATTGGAACGCTCGAAAACAGGAACCAGTCGGGTAGTTCGTCAAGGAACCCGAGTTCCTCGTCGCCGAGACTGGGGGTATCAAACTCGTTAATGAAGGTGCCGATGTCACGCAACGTAACTTCAGCAACGCTCAAGTCGACTGTGGCCTCGGTATGGGTAAGCGATCCGAGATCGGGTTCGCTGGTGCTGATGTTTTGGAATGTCAGGTTGGTACCATCGTAGTTTGAGTGGTTAGTGTCAAAATCAATCTCAACACTAATGTTGAACTCGGATAGTCCACCGTTCGGATTATCGGGGTCGTCAAGCGTAATCGTATTGTTGATGACGGGAAACGACAGCACCTGAGGACCTGGTTCACTTGCGCTAACTGTTGCAGATTCCGAACCACCATCGAAAAGATCTGGGGAAATTAGCCTTACCTCAATATCGGCTGGAATAACTGCGGTTAGAGTCAGTTCAATGGCAGATCCAGCTTCAAACTGAAACGATTCGACAAGACGACGAATTTCTTCCTCTATGTCGATAGGATCGATAGTCAGTTCGGGAATATCGATGTCGTTGATGTCAAGCACAAGCTCAGAAAACTCGCTAATCGCGAAATCTGCCGATACAGGTATACCGGTCGTGTCTTCCGAAACACCGTTCCACGTCAGACTGACCTCTACTTCGATCTCGCCATTGTTGACTATTTTCAGTCCATTCAGATCTACCGCCACACTCAGAGTTCCCGATCCGTTCAGCGTGGCGGAGTCCGATACTTCGGACTCGTCTTCTCCGCTGATCGTGACAACAAGCGTATAGTTACCTGCAGGTAGCTCGGTTCCGCTGCTGTCACCGACGACGACGGTAAACAGACCCGAGCCCACGATCGCCGAAACGAATCCGTCGACATCGGGTGCGTTGACGTTCAGATCGGGCACGGTTGCGCTTCCGCCTGTAGTCGAAACCCCGATCTCACCGCTCACCCCGGCTATCTGAATCTCCCCGACATTGACCCCGCCAAAGGTTACATCATCAATCTCAATGGTCTGATTAATGCCGGTTTCGTCGAGAAAGTCGTCAACATTCACGCTGATCGGCGTGATCCGTCCGCGCAATGTGTAGGGGGCGGTGTTTTCACGCGACGCTTCGTCGAAGTCGCCGAAGAACCCCTCTTCTATCTCTTCAAAAATCTCGAGATCTGCAATAAGCTGGCGGCCGGTACCGCCGGGGACCTGGTAGGTGGGGTTTGCCTTGACCTGGATGTTTTCAAACATTTGCCAGCCGCAGCCGGTGAAAACGAGTGCTGCAGCGGTGAAAAGCGCGACAGACACGAGTCGGGTGTGTGTGGTGCGCATGGTGGACCTCCCCAAATTCGGTATATTTTTACCGTTCTGCTTAAAGTCTATCACATATATCGGGAATGACCAGGGTGGAACAGCCGACCCGGGAGTTTACGCCGTATTCTGCGGGTTCTCGTCGACTGCCACCGGCAACTCAAGGTAGGCGCGGGTGCCGGAGCCTTCTTCGCTTTCAAGCCAGACGGTACCGCCGAGGCGCTCGGCGAGTTCCCTGCAGAGCGTGAGGCCAAGGCCGCTTCCTTTTTCTCCTGCGGTGCCTTCGGTCCGGTACACTTCGTCGACCATGAAGATGCGTTTCAGTTCGTGCGAGGGAATACCGCGCCCGGTGTCGGCAACTTCTACTTCGACGAAGTTCTGTCCGTCCCGGTCCCGCGTCGTGCACGCCACGGTGACTGCGCCACCCGGTGGCGTGAACTTGATCGCGTTGTTCAGCAGGTTCTCGATAATGGTTCTCGCGCGGTGTATGTCGCTGTAGACCGACAGCGATTCGGCACAGGAGAGGCCTATGTGAATGTCTTTCGCGTGTGCGGCGACCTGATACGCGTCGATTACGGACCGGACAAGCGCGCCGAGTGGAATGTTCTGGTGATCTATCTCGATCTGATCGCGCTGCAGGCGAGACCACTCAAGCAAATTCTCGAGCATGCTGCCGAGGCCGCGGGATGTCTGCAGGAGTGCGTCGTGGACTTCGCGCAAGTCCTCGCCAGTGAACTCTTCGGGATGCGCGACGAGGCGCTCCATGAGCCTGTTCATTCCGGTTATCGGGCCGCGCAGGTCGTGCGAGAGAATCGAGAAAAAGCGGTCCTTGGTCGCGTGTGAGTCTTCGAGTGCCGCAACAGCTCTGCTGAGCTCGGCCGTCCGTTCCTGCACGAGATCCTGCAGCTGCTTCGCCTGTCGTTTCAGCGAGCGTTCGCGGAAATACAGGGCCAGCAGCACGGTTCCCGCGACGACAAGCACCAGAAACACGGTAAACCAGCGTGTCATCCAGAACGGCGGGACAATGGTAATGGAAAGCCGTGCCGGTTCGAGCGCTGCAACGCCGCGCGAGTTACGGCCGATTACCTCAAAGACGTAACGGCCCGGGGCAAGGTTCGTGAAGGTGGCAGTCCGGCTTCCGTCGCACGGTATCCAGGTGTCGGACAGACCGACGAGTCTGAACTGGTAGCAGTTTCGCTCGGGAATCGTGAAATCAAGCGCCGCGTAGCCTATGGTCAGGCTGTTCTGTGTATGCGAAAGCGTCAGATGCTCGGTGCGGTGCGGCGCGAGTCCGCGGGAGTACGGGGCGTTCATGACCGAAATGGATGTAATCTGCATCTTCGGCGGTATGCCTGTGCCCGCGCGCGCGTAGACCGGTATGCGAACGACTTCCTGGAATGCTCCGAAGAGGGTGTCGCCATTCGGAAGGCGAACGCCGCCCGAGCTGAACTCGCGGGTCGTGAGTCCGTCGCGTTCGTCTATCGTAGTTACAGTCCCTGTCCCGGTATCGAGACGGTTAATGCCGTTCATGGTCGCGAGAACAAGCTGCCCGTCCTCGGCCTCGGCGATTGCGCGGACAAGGTTGCTGCTGAGCCCCTCGTTCATGGTGATGTGGCTGAAGGTATCAGTATCGCGGTTGTACCGCATGACACCACCGCTTCGCGTCGCGAACCACAGGGTTCCCGAGCTGTCCTCAAGCGCGTGAACCATGCTGTTGTCGCTGATTCCACTCGGATCGGCGGGGTCGTGGCGGTATTGCCGGAACGAATCGGTACCGGGGAGGTAGCGGTTCAGACCTACGTTGGTCCCGACCCAGACTGTACCCTCGGCATCTTCGTGTATCATGTACACGAGGTTGTTCGACAGCACGTCTTCCCGGTCTTCGTCTGCCTGGTAGTGGCGCACGGTCCCGTCAGGCATGCGTCGGTACACGCCTGCGTCGTAGGTTCCTATCCAGAGGGATCCGTCGCTCGCGGCGAGAAGCGCGTATACAATGGGGCCCGGGCCACTCCCGGGTACGAGGCTCTCCCACAGTCGTTCGACGCGCAGGGTATCGGGGTCAAGCAGGTCAACACCGCCATTGGTTCCGAGCAGGAAGGCGCCCCGGTACGGGAGGATCGCGGTTACGTGATCGCTGCTGAGGGTATCACTATCGTCCGGATCGTGGCGAAGCGCGGTAAGCCTGCCTGTCTCCGGATCCCTGATATACAGCCCCTGTTGCTGCACGCCTATGAAGAGTCGACCGCGTGCCTCGTCGTACTGCAGGGAGTTGACCTTGCCTGCCGGAAGTCGGTAGCCGGCTGGCAGGTTGCGGTGCACAAACCGGAAATCCCGCCGCTGCGGATCGTACTTGCTGATCCCGTTGCCGTTGGTTCCTATCCACACGATTCCCGATCGATCCTCGAAGAGCGAGTAGACGACGTCGTGCGCAAGACTGTAGGGATCATCGGTCTGTGCCCGGTGCTCTTCGACTTCGTCTGTGTCCGGGTCCACGATCATGAGCCCGCCGCCCCAGGTAGCTGCGAACAGCCGTCCGTCCGACGCGACGAGCATCTGGTAAATGCGATTGTCGGGGAAGCGATAGGTGCGGTCCATGGTTCCGTCCGGACGCATGCGCTGCACGCCACCGTCCCAGCTGCCGATCCAGAGATTTCCCTCGGCATCCTCTTCTATCGCCATGACAAAGGGGGAAAGCAGATCATCGCTTCGGGTCTCGAATCTGACATCGTCGCCCGATCCCGCGACAACGCGTGAAAGCCCGCCGAGCGAGCCGACCCACAGCGTGCCGTCGGTAGCCCGGTGCAGTGAACGCACCGTATGGTGCGGCATCGCGCCATCGTCCTGCGCGTCGGGCATGAAGCGGGTAATGGTACCTTCGTGTTCGTCGTCGAGCCTGTTCAGACCATTCAGGGTGGCAATCCAGACGCTGCCTGTGTCGTCTGACTCTATCGCGGTTACCACGTTGTCGCTGAGCGACCGGGGATTTCCTGCTTCGCGTGCGAACAGACGAAACTGGTTTGTGGAAGTATCGAGGCGGTTGAGCCCGCCGTAGGTACCGACCCACAGAATATCGCCGCCGTTGTAGTGCATGGTCTGCACCAGATGATGCGCAAGCTGGTTATCTGCAAAGGGCTGGTTCGTGAACAGACGCATGGACCGGCCGTCGA
>SKKC01000254.1 GCA_007121695.1 Spirochaetales bacterium
CCGTCTGCGGCTCGTCAGGATCTCCTGGCGGTCGTCGAGATCACCGACCAGGCAATCGTGTCCTCCGGAGACTACGAGCGCTTCTTCGAACGTAACGGGATACGCTACCATCACATTATCGACCCGGGGACCGGCATGCCGGCGCGGTCGGGGCTTACGAGTGTCACGGTCATAGGACCGGATGCTATGGGGGCTGACGCCCTGTCGACGGGAATGTTCGTAATGGGTCTGGAACCAGCACTGGCGCTTATCGAATCCCTGCCCGATTATGAAGCGATTATCGCAACATCACAGCGCCGGGTGTACGTTAGCAGCGGCCTGCAGGGACAAATAGAATTGCGCGCTGACGATCACGAACTCGCAGGCGAATGAAACGGTTTTTCTCTATTGCAGTTCCAGCTCTCATTTTTCTGCTGTTCACCGTCTTTCTGAACTCATACCGGTGGATTGCCTCAGGCCTCGCAGTCACTGCGGTGATTCCCTCGCCGCTCCTCTTCGTGTCCGTATTCGTCGCCGCGATGGTCGCCGACTCGAGGCGACGTAACGGCGGCAGCCGGGTGCGGCATCTTGTTCCGGGTATGAGCCTTATCCTCGCGATCACGCTTATATACTCCGTTGCCGAAGGAGCAATGCAGTTCCTGTACGCCCGCCCCCTGATTCCAGCCTCCGACGTATCGTACGTCCGCGGAGGCCTCCTGCTGCTTTTTCCCCGCGCCACGGCAACGGTGACCGCGCTTACGCCAGTCGTGATCGGTGTCATTCTGGCGATTGCCTACGGTGTCGCCCGCGCGTTCATGGCGTTCCTGCAAGGACTTCTGATGCGACTCGAGCTCACCCCGTTGCGAGTAAAGCAGGCGTCGCTTATCGGTCTGGCAGTTTCGTTTCTCGCGGTCTTCGCGGTGCAGACGGTGGTATCTGCGGACCGTGATTCCGAAACGTGGACACAATCGCTCTTCCCCGTCATGGCGCGAGGCTTCACCTCGGTAGATAGATTCGAGCTGGCTCATCCTCTCGACCACGACGGATCGCTTCACCCGGAGCGCACCGAATCAGGCCCGACAGCAGACGCAGCACCGGTTTACGGCCTGCCTGGTATCCGCGATGTCGACATATACGTCTTCGCGATCGAAAGCTACGGAATAACGATTTTCGACAACGAAGACCAGCGCGAAGCCATCCTGCCCCTACTCCTCGAGAGTCATGAGCGGCTTTCGGCAGACGGCTTTCACGTTGCCAGCCACTTTCTGGAGTCTCCCGTGTTCAGCGGTCTTTCCTGGCTGGCCGAGGCCACCTTTCTGACAGGAAACGTCATTGACCGGCAATCGCGTTTCGAACGCCTGATCGAAGAGGGAGCATTCGCGCTTCCTGATTTTCTCGCTGCCGAGGCAGATTACTTCGCCATGAAGGCGAAACCCGGAGCAGTACACGGCGAGTGGCCTGAAGGCTATGACGTGTTCGGGTTCAATGAGATGCTGATCGCGTACCGGGACGATTTCGCATACCGCGGGCCATGGTTCAGTTTTGTCCCCGTTCCGGACCAGTTTGCAATACACGCACTACACCGACGTATTCAGGAGCGGATATCCGACGGAACTCTGGATGGACGACCGCTGTTCGCCTACTATCAGCTTGTGTCGAGTCACATTCCCTTCAATCACATACCGGAATACCTGTATGACTGGGATGCGCTTGGTGACGGGTCCGTTTTTTTCGAGACCGAGAATCTGCAGTTCGATAATGACTTTTTTTCGGGGACCGAATACGTCGAAGGTTTTATTGCATCGGTGGAATACGTGTTGACCGTGCTGACGGAATACCTGATTCGTTTTCTGCCCGAGGACAGAGACAGCCTGATTATCTGGTTCGGCGACCACCAGCCGGGGTCTGTGGTAAGCGGGCGCGGTGCATCACGTTCGGTGCCGATACACGTCATCTCCCGGGATGCGTCAATCGTATCTCGTTTTGTCGATGAACTGGGCTATGTGCACGGTATCGTGCCCGATCAGCCGCATCCGCATCCGCATATGGCCCGGTTTTTTCCGGACTTCGTTCAGCTGAGCTCGCAGGGGTCACCCGACTCCCTGCGCTGAAGCGACGCTATGCCTCGCCAAACAGATCGACAAGCCGCGGCACGATCTGTTTTGTGGCTGCGTACCCACGGTCAATCGCTTCATCGAGACGACCCATGCTGTGGTACGAGAATCCCACGAGGTCCGGTTGCAGAAAAATGTCGGAATAACGCCTGCCCTTGTCGCTCGTCGAATACATGAGTATTCCCATGGTTCTCGCCAGGACATCCACGACGTTATCTATGCTTTCGTCGGAGCCGACGTTGTCTGCGTTCAGGTCAACCCCGAGCACGAAGTCGGCACCCAGCGCTCGTGCGACATCAGCCGGGACCGAGTTACGCGTCCCACCGTCGACGAGCAGCTCTCCATCTCGTTCGACCGGCACGAATACTCCCGGCAGACCGCAGCTCGCCCGGACTGCAACGCTTACGGGGCCTTCGCTCAACACCCGCTCCGTACCGCTTACCAGATCGACGGCAACTGCGGCGAACGGCATGCGCAGATCGGCTATCGACATCTCTCCAATCAACTCTTCGACAAGCGCACTGAGTTTATCGGTTTTAACAAGTCCCATGCGGGGGAAGGTCATCTGGACCAGATCTCCCCATTTCATTTTCCGGGCTTCTTCTTCTATGCGGTGCGAGTCGAACCCCGCGCAGTAAAGAGCTCCAACCAGGCTTCCGGCGCTGGTGCCAGCTACACACGCGGGCACCAGTGCGGCTTCCTCGAGTGCACGAATAACGCCTATATGCGTAAAACCCCGGGCGGCTCCCCCGCCGAGGGCGAGCCCGAACCGCTTCGGTCTTCGGGCGACCAGCCGTTTTAATCCTTTTCGTATATTCACAGGTATATCCAATAGACAGTATGCGACGCTTGCTGCATCATTATCCGATATGATACCGCAAATCATAGGAACAAAAAAATCCAGTGAGACACGTCGGGTCATGCGATTCTGCAGCGACCGCGGCATAGAATACCAGTTTGTTGATCTGCAGGAACGGGTTCCGGGCCAACGGGAGCTCGACGTCTTCGCTCGCGCGGCAGGAGATTACGAGAGCCTCCTTGATACGAACTCCCCGCAGTTCAGGAAAAGTAATCTCGCGTATATGGAATACGATCCGGTCGAAGTGATAACGGAACACCCCGGCCTCATGCGAACGCCGATTGTGCGGACATCGCGCGGGGTACTGATACAACCGTCGGACAAGGAGCTCGCTTCGCTCTTTCAGGACTGACGCTCACGGTCCGAGAACGGCGATTGTTTCAGATTCGAGCCGGATTCCGTTGTGATCGAGGTCGGTTCGCCCGTTCGACAACAGCAGCGACGACGGACGCGAGTCGGTGCGCTGCGGAAATCCGAACACCGCATCTCCGTGTGTCCACAGGGCGCCAGGATCGTCCATAGCTACGGTAACGGGAACCTCCGACAGCGTAAAAACGATCAGAAAGCTCCCGCGACGAATCGCCATCCACTGATCGTGTTCGTTGCAGGTCACATTCGGATGTGTATACCGTGCAGCCGACAGCTCGGGATGCTGCATTCGAAGCCGAATAAGATCGGTATACCACTGAAGCATACGCGCATGATAATCCTGAAGACGCTCGTCGCGGCGCAGCACCGAACGAGTGAAGGTCTCCGTATCCTGCGGGTCAGGAATCTGCTCGGGAGACCATCCGAAATCGGAGAACTCGCGTTTCCGCCCGTCGCTGACCGCCCTGGCAAGCGCCGTATCCTGGTGGTCCGTGAAGTATTGAAAGGGCGCGGAGCACGCCCATTCCTCGCCCTGAAACAGCATCGGAACCGCAGGCGAGAGAAGATTCAGAGCCGCTGCGATCATTGCACGTCCTTCGGACACAAGGTGTGACAGGCGCTCACCGACAGCCCGGTTCCCGACCTGGTCATGATTCTGCACGCAGTGAACAAACCGCTCCCGTGGGGTCTCGTTCGCCGGCCGCCCATAGCTTCGTTTTCGATGCGGAGCATAGTGACCGTCACGGACGAACACGCTCGTCAGTGCCTTGGAAAGCTGTTCCCACCCACCAAATCCGGCGTAGTACCCGTTACGCTCGCCCGTAAGCAGGCAATGGACCGCATGATGAAAATCGTCACTCCATTGCGCGGTAAGTCCATAGCCACCTGCTTCGCGTGCGGTCACGAGTCGCGTATCGTTCAGGTCGCTTTCCGCAATTAATACGATCGGCTTGCCGAGCTCGAGCTCGAGTTCTCGTACTGTCACAGACATCTCTTCAAGAATATGGACTGCCGAAGAGTCATGGAGCGCGTGCACCGCGTCAAGACGAAACCCATCGACATGGTAGCGCCTGACCCAGTGGGAAAGGTTATCGAGAATGAACCTCCGTACCTCGTCGCTGTACGGGCCATCGAGGTTCAGGGCATCACCCCACGGCGTGTGATACCTGTCGGTAAAATACGGCCCGAACTGTCCGAGATAGTTCCCTTCAGGACCAAGGTGGTTGTAGACGACGTCGAGGAGAACCGCGAGATCCTGCTCGTGACACGCCGCCACAAAACGCTTGAAACCGGACGGCCCGCCGTAGGCCTCCCAGGGAGCATACAGTCCGACGCCGTCGTATCCCCATCCTCGTGTGCCGGATGCCGATGCAACGGGCATGACATTCAGGTGCGTTACACCAAGTTCCCGTAACTGCGGCAGATGCTCGATAGCGGCATCGAAGGTTCCTTCCGGCGAGAACGTCCCTACGTGCAGTTCGTAGATTACCGCCGATCCAAGCGGACGAGCACGAAAACTCCCGTCGGACCACGAAAAATCGCTGTGGTTCACGAACTTTGAGAATCCATGCACCCCTTCG
>SKKC01000106.1 GCA_007121695.1 Spirochaetales bacterium
GCGGACTGCTCTACGACCGGATCGGCTTCATCCGGCAGTACGATGGTCGATACGTTCTGCCCTGACAATGACAGCGTACCGCCGGTGGGCACCGCCTGCGAGAGGGTCAGCGCTCCGCCGGCGGAGATACTCGTGCTTCGAGGCTGATCACGCAACAGAACCGACGCATTCCCGGCGGATGACGGCGAACCAAACCCGAGCTGCGGTCGTGTCCCGGCGGTCTGCAGATCGCGCGAGAGTTCTGCCGATCGAATCGTGCGTCGTGCCTGCTCCATGGCCGGCGCGGTCTGAAGCGCTTCGGCAAGCAGGGCGGCGAAGTCCGGATCGAAGGCCGACAGCCTGGCCGGAAACAGGCAGACCAGAGAGGAAAACAGTAGCAGCGCGGCAGTGGTTCGCATGGCATAAAGAATAACGATACGCATGCGAGAGGTCACCCAGGATGTAATTGATGTTGCCTCCCCGTGACTGCTATCATCCCGAGCGTTATGAAGAAGTCACTCCGCATCGTCGCGATTGTGCTGTGTGTGCTCATCGGCCTGTATCTGCTTGCCCTCCCCTTCCAGACTCCTCCCGCTGAACCGGTATGGTTTTTCGAGTCACAGCCGGTGACGATTGTTGCGCATCGTGGCGCATCGGGACACATGCCGGAGAACACCATTCTCGCGTTCGACACCGCGCTCGAGATGGGGGCACATGTCCTCGAGATGGATCTGCAACTGACGTCGGACGGTCAGGTGGTTGTCCTGCACGACGGGACGGTCGACCGGACGACGGATGGAAGCGGTCATATCACGGATCTGACGCTTCAGCAGGTGCAGAGCCTCGACGCCGCCTATCGCTGGCAGGACTCAGACGGTAATACGCCATTTCGCAACCGTGGAATTCGTATTCCAACGCTCGAGCAGATTTTCGTCCGCTACCCCGGAATCCCCCTGCTCATTGAGCTGAAGACTGACTCCGGCATAGAGATTGCCGACGCGGTTTCACGCCTTATCGACCAGTACGAGGCGCACGATTTCGTCATGGTTGCGAGCTTTGACTCCGACTACCTCGACGCGTTCAGGGAACTTCAGCCCGATGTTCCAACCAACCTCGGCGTGCAGGAAACGCGAACGCTGTATATCCTTCATTTCCTCGGGCTGCACAGGTGGTACCGACCGCGCGGAAACGCGTTGCAGGTACCCCGCAGGTTTTCGGGCCTGCCCGTGCTGCTCCCCACGTTCCGGCGAACCGCCCGGCAGCGGGGACTCGATCTGCAGGTGTGGACAATTAACTCACTGGAGACCATGGTCGAGCTCCTGGAGATGGGAGTGGACGGGCTCATTACCGACTATCCCGATCGGGCCATGCAGGCTGTGAATGCTGTCCACCACTCCGGTGGTGAGTAGACAGGAGACGTCAACGGGTGCACCATATACCCATGCGATACAAACTACTGGGAAATAGCGGTCTCAAGGTCAGCGAACTCTGTCTTGGCACCATGACCTTCGGCCGGGAAACAAGCAAGGAAGAGAGCTTTCGTATTCTCGATGCCTTCGCGGACGCAGGCGGAAACTTTATCGATACTGCCGATGTGTACAGCCGGGGAGCCAGCGAGAAGATTCTTGGTGAGTGGCTCGGGACCCGTCGACGGGAAGATTTTGTTATCGCGACAAAGGTCAGATACCCCATGGGCCAGGGCCCAAACGACACCGGTCTGTCGCGGAAGCACATTATGGACGGACTGGAGGCGAGTCTCGAACGGCTTCAGATCGATGCCATCGATCTGTATCAGGTTCACGGCTGGGACCCGCTGACCCCCATCGAGTCCATACTCCGATGGCTGAACGACACGGTGCGACAGGGAATGGTCCATTATCTTGGTGCCAGTAATTTCAGCGGCTACCAGCTGCAGAAAGCGACCGAGGTCGCGCGGTATATGGGATACGAACGGTTTGAGTGCCTGCAGCCACAGTACAACCTGCTGGCGCGGGCCACGGAGTGGGAGTTACTCGAAGTCTGCCAACAGGAAAACATAGGGGTCATACCCTGGAGTCCACTGCGCGGGGGCTGGCTCAGCGGTAAATTCCGGCGTGGCATGAGCGCTCCTCCGACCGACAGCCGGATCGCGAAGGCCGATTCCCACGGATGGGGAGAACGCTGGTCCAGCTACGATAATGACTTTACGTGGCAGGTAATTGACGCGCTGCACGAGGTAGCTGTCGAGGTCGACAAGGAACCAGCCCAGGTCGCGATCAACTGGCTCATGCAGAACGAGGTTGTGACCTCCCCGATTATCGGGGTGCGGACAATCGAGCAGCTGAACTCCAATCTCGGATCCGTCGGCTGGGACCTCAGCGAAACACAGCTGCGAAGACTGAATGAGGCGAGCGCACCGTCTGTAAGCTACCCCTACGATCGCGATGCCCAATGGCAGCGTGAGCGCGACTGACCGGGCTTCTATTCGAGATGAAACACTTCGGTCATGTACCGCTCCACGGGGCTGTTGTCCGGATTGGTTTCCATAATGTCCGCCATGAACTCCCACCATTTCCTGACGGCGGGATGGTCAGGTAGCGCGGCGACTGTGTTATCGTCGGTCCGCTTCTGAACGGCGAAGAGCGTCCCTGTGCTCTCATCGAGAAATATCGAGTAATCGGACACACCAGCACGCTTCAATTCCGAAAGAAGCTCCGGCCAGACCTGTTCGTGGCGCCGCCGATACTCATCCATGTGCTCCGGATGAACTTTCATGGTATAGGCAATTCGTTTCATGGCTTCGATGATAGCATGGATTCGCTTGTATTCGCTGCAGCAGACAGGCACAATAGACAGATGATTGATGGTTCACTTCCAGGTTTTGACTTCTCGACGGCCGGTACGATCCGCTTCGGTCGCGGACTCGCATCTGTCTCGGACTCCTTTTCCGCGGTTCAGCGTTCGCGGGTATTTCTCCTGACCGGGTCGGATCCCGGGCGCCACGAGGCCACACGTGAGGCGATAGCCTCCGTCGCGACAGAGGTCTGTATGGCGCAGCTGGAAGTGGAGCCGGACACGAGTGAGATCAGACGGCTGGTTGATCATGCGCGAAGCTGCGGGGCCGGGGGCGTTGTCGCGATTGGCGGTGGCAGCGTCATGGATGCAGGCAAGGTTATCGCAGCGCTTCTGACGAACACCGACGACCTGTTCTCGTATCTGGAAATCATCGGAGACGGGAAACCCCTGGCCCACGAGCCTGTACCGTATATCGCCGTTCCAACGACGGCCGGCACCGGATCCGAGGTGACCCGCAATGCGGTCATTGGAAGTCGTGAACACGGCGTGAAAGTAAGTATGCGGTCGCGGTCAATGCTTCCCGCAGTCGCCCTTGTGGACCCGGAGTTGTGTCTTTCTCTTCCGGAACGGCCGACGGTGCTGTCGGGCCTTGATGCGGCAACACAGTTAATCGAGGCGTTCACGAGCCGCCATGCACAACCACTGACCGATGCGCTGTGCCGCGACGGACTTGAGCATTTCGCGTGGGGGTTCGAACCGGCGGTTGCCCATGCGAAATCGGATCGTGGAAGCGCCCTGGCAACCGAGGAAGATCGCAGAGCACGCGGTCGCATGTGCGTTGCCGCGCTTTTCAGCGGACTTGCGCTGGCGAACGCCAAACTCGGTGCGGTACATGGTTTTGCAGGACCGCTCGGCGGCATGATACACGCACCACACGGCGCACTCTGCGCTACCCTGCTTCCAGAGGTCACCCGCATGAACCTCGCAATGGTCGACGAGAACATCCGTTCCCGCTACGCCCGGGTAACGGAAATTCTCTTTGGCCCGGATATTTCGGTCGACGAGCTACCGGCACAGCTCGACGCGATACGAACCGCGTATCGCGTCCCTGGTCTTCGCGAACTCGGTCTGACACCAGATCGCTACGAAGAAGCTTCAGAAAAAGCATCGCGGGCGGGCAGCATGAAAGGAAACCCGGTCACCTACTCGGTGGACCAGCTGGCAGGCATTCTGGAGCGCTCGGCATGAGAGGACCTGTTATCGTGGTAGGACAGAACAGCGTCCTGCAGAAGACCTGCACTATTGGACGTCTCGTGCGCGGCGAGGTCAATCGCATTGAAAGCCAGTACGTCTCGGCCTCGGGGAAAGGCATGAACGTCGCGTCAGTGTTGTCAGCGCTCGACGTTCCGGCAGTGCTGTACGGCTATGCGGGAGGCGAGAACGGTCGTCGCTTCATTGCTGGATGCGAAGAGCGCGACATCGAGACAAACATAACCCGTATTCAGAGCGAGACCCGCCAATGCATGACGATCATTGAGCCCGACGGAACAACAACGGAAATAGTGGAACCCTCACCCGGGGTGACAGAACGGGAATCCCGCGCGTTTCTCGAGTCGGTACTGTCGGCCATTCCACAGGCGGCGCTGGTGTGCATATGCGGTACGGCCGTGCGAGAAGAGCCGGAAGACACCTACGGCAGCATCGTCCGTGAGGCGCGGGCAGCAGGTGTGCCGGTCATTCTCGATGCGCACAGGAATCACGGATTACGGGCGCTCGAAGAAGGCCCCGATATCCTGAAAATCAACGAATCGGAGCTCGCGGCTGTCTACACCGCGCTGCATGCGGAATCCTCCCCATCGCCCGCAGCCACACGACAGGACAGGGAGCTCATGGCGCGTACTATCATGGACAAATACGGCGTCCACACGATCGTTGTGACGCGCGGCAGACACGGAGCCGAAGCGTACGCCACCCACGGCTGGGCGACGGCAGCATCGTCTATCACCGAGATCGAGAATCCTATTGGATGCGGAGACGCATTTACCGCGGCGATCGCACATCGAATGACGCAGGACGGCGAATCGGGCGATACCTCGCCACC
>SKKC01000332.1 GCA_007121695.1 Spirochaetales bacterium
AGTACTCCTGAGCCGTAGTATCGAGGAGAAAACGGATAAACTCAATGGCCCCTTCGGGATTCGACGCGGTCCGCAGCACCCCTGCGCTTGCCACGTTTACGAGATTGCCGATATCGCCGTCTGCAAAGAATCGCTGGCTTACCGGAAAGGAGGGGTCATCGGCAAGGAAGCGCAGCAGGTAGTAGTTGTTGGTTATACCCATGGCTACTTCACCTGCTCCGAGCGCTTCTACGATTGCCGTATTGTTCCGGTACACCTGTGCGTCGTTGGCTATCATGCCTTCGACCCAGGCCTGCGTTCGTGCATCGCCGTATGCCACGCGCATGGCCGTGACAAAGGACTGAAACGAACCGTTTGTCGGAGCCCATCCGACGAGTCCTCTATACTGTTCGTCCGTCAGATCGAACACGCTTGCGGGAAACGGGACATCGCCGACCAGATCGGGTGCGTAGGCAAGCACTCGCGCTCGCCCGCTCGTGGCGATCCATTCTCCCCGCCCGCTCTGGTACAGTTCAGGAAGTTGCGCGAACAGATCTGCGGGGAGTTGCTGCAGCAGACCGGCCTTCGCCACTGCCCCGAGGGCCCCCGCATCCTGTCCCCAGAAGAGATCTGCCGGTGAGCGATCGCCTTCTTCGAGCAAGAGGACAGCAAGCTCTGCGGTTCCGCCGTAGCGCACGCGTACCTGAATGCCGGTTTCTGATTCGAACTGATCAATGAGCGGTGCGACAAGCGACTCCCCGCGACCCGAATAGAGCGTTATTGATCCTCCGTCCCCACTGCTGTCGGCTGCCCCGGCAGCAAACAGGCTCCCGGCGGCGAGTAGAAGCAGCGTGACTGCCAGAATGCAGCGAAATTGAATACCTGGTGAGCGCATGTGCGCCTCCGTATGCAACGAAATATGTGTCATATCACGGTTTTAGTACGCGCATAAGTTTGTGTCAAGTAGTAAAGTTAGACGCCTCTAACTTTTAATGGCTTTTCCATTACGAACTGGAATTCGTGTACGAGAAACCCCATAAGTGGCAGGAATACGCGTCTCGCCGGCATGACCGGCGCTCGACTCCGCAGAGCCTCAAGGCGAGCGATCGATACCCGACCCCGACCGTGCAGTTCCGTCGTATAACGGTGCCCACTGTCGGATTGTGAAATTCTGACGAGACGTCGGGGAATGCGGACTGCGATTCCGAGCCTCCGGCCCTTGCGTCGCAGTCCATGGCGACGCCGTCCGCGACCCGGTCGACGTCGCAGCAACATTCGGAAGCCCGGCAGGTTCTTCGCAGGGGAATGCTCGTCCGGGCAGTAAAGCACAGCATCGAATGTCCCTGGTTCAGTGGAAATCACTATGCGTGCAAGTCGTTTCGGAACCGCCCAGTTCCTCCGTCCCCAGTAGGTGCTTTCAGGGCTGTCGACGTACATGTGCGTAACTTCCGAGTGCACACCGACGAGCGGCAGAGGGGTGTCGAGTGCGAACACTTCGTGGTACGGCCCGACCGGTGCGTGGCTGTAGGTAACCGCGCAGAATACCGTAACTCGCGGCAACAGCCTGCCGCGAGGGCGTTTCAGTCCTACAACACCAAAGGCACGCCCTGTGAGCGTCCACGGCGCTGGAGCACTGGTGTGTGGTTCGTATGCCTGTGTCATGGAAATTTCAGTTCATGGATGGCTTGAATCCGGTTTCTGCGACGATACGGTAGAATCCGCCTTTCTGACCGAGCGCGTGCTTCCATGCTGTTTCCGGATCGGGGTGGAACACGATATCGGTCCTGATCTGCTGCAATAACCAGGAACCTTCGCGCAGTTCATGTTCCAGCTGTCCCGAGCCCCACCCGCAGTACCCCGCATAGAAATGAACGGCCGGATGGTCAGCCGGGGTGCCTCCTTCCCAGGCATTGGCCAGCCACGAAAGAAGTTCGGGTGATGCCGGCTCAAAGACTACTCCTGGCGCAGGACTCAGCGCGTGTTCATTTTCCGGTGCACCAGCCAGTCCGCCGTGCAGAATAAAGAGATACTCCTGTTGTACGGGACCACCAACGAACACGGGAGCCTGACCAATGGTGGTTCCTTCGAGTCCGTCAATCGCCTCGCCAAGCGTCGTCTCGGATTGCCGGTTCACTACCAACCCGAATGCACCATCGCTGTTATGCTGAATCATAATGACCACTGTGCGGTAAAAATTCGGGTCGAGCAGGTCGGTTTCCGATATAAGTACGTATCCTTCCAGAGATTCCGGGTACTCGCGCTCACTCGGCGCAACAAGCGGATCGTCCGGATCGTGAAATGCTGCCATACAAATCCTTCTCCCTACGAGTATACGGGCAGATCCGGGATAGCGGCTACCTCTATCGTTGTACGAGTTTCTGTCTCGGGGCTTTTGATTCGACGCCGACCCGTGCATACTTGCGCTGTCGTGAGCGAAATCTTTCAAGTCGATCCGGTGACACGGCTTCCCTACGGTGTCAGTCGGTATTTTTCCGGGCTGGCAGACACACAGGATCCGTATGTCGATCCCGTCGCGGCCCAGTACATTCCTACATCGTCCGAGCAGACTGTCCTGCCCTACGAAGATGCCGATCCGATCGGAGATGGCCAGTACACGGTGGTACCGCGGCTTGTACATCACTACCATGATCGGGCGCTTCTGCTCGTGAACGACAGATGCGCAACGTACTGTCGCTACTGCTTTCGGCGACATTTTACCGGGCACGGTGCCGGTCACGTGACTTCGAACGAACTCGATGCGATCTGTCGGTACCTGCTGAAACACCCCGAAGTGCAGGAGATTCTTCTGTCCGGAGGGGACCCGCTTATGCTGTCGGACGATGAGTTTTTTTCTATCGCCGACCGCATCCGGGACGTCAGGCAGGTGATGCTTCGCGTATGTACCCGCATGCCCGTCGTTTTACCGGCACGCGTAACAGCGGCCTTCGCGTCACGGCTCGGCGAGCGGCGCCCGGCGTGGATGGTAATTCACAGCAATCATCCGAAGGAACTGACTCCCGAATTCGGAGCCTGCGTAGACCGTCTGCTCGCATCTGGCATTGCCGTGGCCTGCCAGACGGTGCTCCTGCGTGGCATAAACGACGATGCCCGGGTTCTTGAGGATCTGTTTCGCGGGTTGCAGCGCATGGGGGTTCGTCCCTACTACCTTTTTCAGGGAGATCTTGCCTCGGGTACATCGCATTTTCGGGTCGACCTCGGGCGTGGAATCGAGATCATGCGTACGCTTCGGTCTCGTCTTTCCGGGTTGGGACTGCCGACGTATGCCGTCGATCTTCCCGGGGGCGGCGGGAAGGTTCCGGTCGAATCGAGTCTGTTGCGCGTCACTGAAACAGACTACGTACTGCGCGATGGACACGGACGCGAATGGACATATCCGCGCGAAAAAGACACTTGAACTTTCCCGTCTGAACGTGAATGCTGTGGGATGTGACGCGGGATTCTGTCTACTTCAATCGTCTTCTCGAGCCGGACGCAGGGCGTGTACTGCATGGTGCAGGGCAAAGCCCGGATGCGTTCGTTGAATACACGCGCGTGCTCGGCGAACCGTATACACCGCTCATCTACATGCTGTACACCGGGCTGAAGGGAGACTCCCGACCGTTTCAGGACAAGCTTGTGGAAATGGACTCGCTGTTTCCCGTACAGCTTATTCCGCAGATCGGGCTTTCCATGACAACAGACGGCACTCCGGAAGAACATTACGAGCACGAGGTCGCCTCGGGCCAGCGCGAATCGCAACTGCAGGGATTCTGTGACGTCCTGCGCGAGTTTGCCCGACCCGCCTTTGTTCGCATTGGATATGAGTTCAACGGAAGGTGGAACGGATACGAGCCAGCCTCGTATCAGGCGGCGTTCCGGCACGTCGTAACACGAATGCGGGAAAACGGCCTCGATAACGTCGCCGCTGTCTGGTGTTTCGCCCCTGGTGGCGATCCTGACTACCTGAAGTGGTACCCGGGAGACGACTGTATTGACTGGTGGTCCATCGATCTGTTCTCGCCCGAACATTTCGCGCTTCCTGAAACGAAGCAGTTCATGGAAGATGCGTATAGTCGCGGATTTCCGGTCATGATCGGAGAAAGTACCCCGCGATACGTCGGGTGCACCGATGCGGACGCAGCGATCGAACGCTGGTTTACACCGTATCGAACGTTTCTCGAAGCGAACCCTCACTGCAAGGCCACCGGGTACATCAACTGGAACTGGGCCTCATATCCGATGTGGTCCGACTGGGGTGACGGCCGTCTGGCCGCCTCGGACGGAGTTCTGCGCTGGTTTCGGGAGCTCGTATCCGATCCTTCGTTTATCCACGCGTCTGAATCGGGTAATTATCTGAAAAGACTCAGCCGATATTATTGACATGTAGAGTCGATCAGTGTGATTGTATGGGCCGTCACACAACATATAGCGTATGTACCCATGAGTAGAGGGGAGGAGATATTCATGAGCAGTGTCAGCACACCGAAAGAACCGGCAGTCGTAAAAATCCCGTTTCAGGACGCTTCAGTCGATATCTGGGACAAGAAGTATCGCCTGAAGACCAAGGAAGGGGAGCCGATCGATACAACGGTCGACGACACGTACAAACGAGTCGCGCGTGCCCTCGCCGAAGTCGAGGAAGAGTCGGTTCGGGATCACTGGTACGAACGTTTCCTCTGGGCCCTCCGCCACGGAGCGACGCCCGCCGGGCGAATCATGTCGAACGCGGGCGCCCTGGAGTACAAACCTGCCACGTCTACCATTAACTGCACCGTATCCGGAACAATCGGGGACTCCATGGACGATATTCTGGGGAAGGTTCACGAGGCGGGGCTGACACTCAAGGCCGGCTGCGGAATCGGATACGA
>SKKC01000056.1 GCA_007121695.1 Spirochaetales bacterium
AACACGGGATCATGAACCGGTCGGTGCTCGACGTCTCGGGGGCTGTCCTGCTCGTGTCCCAGTTTACCCTGTACGGGAACGCACGGAAGGGGCGCAGACCGTCCTACAACCGGGCCGCGGGCGGAGACTACGCACGGCCGCTCTTCGACAAACTCGTCGAGACGATTGCGGCGGAAGGAATTCCTGTTGAAACGGGTGTCTTCGGTGGCCCCATGTCTGTTGACAGCACGAATGAAGGGCCTGTGACAATACTGTTGAGTTCGGAAGGCGAGTTCTAGATAAACAGTTTCATGGAACTGAGATAATTCCATGCATCGAAGGGCTCGAAGAACGGCGCGAGCGATTTTTCCTCGTGTATTCGCATAATGATCTCCGCGCTCAGACGGGCGCTTGAAACCACGTGGAGAAACGGCATGGCCTCGCGCACATCCGGAGGGCATGAAACCGTGTCGGTACACACAATGCTCGACAGAAGGCCTTCGTCGTACAGTTCCTTCAGGCGCGATACGGCGGGGCCACTGAACACCGGGTGTATTGCAGCGATATGTATGCTGCCAACCTTCCGTTTTTTGAGCTCTTTCACCAGCGTGTAGACCGAACCTCCGGTGTCGATCATGTCGTCGACGATCCAGACGGTTTTTCCTTCCACCGGGGAATCAGAGAGTATGTTTATGCTCTCGACCGTGTTGGCCTTATGATAATTACGCGTCTTGTGCGCAATCATGAGCTTCGATCCGAACGCCCGCGCGTAGGTTCGCGCGACGCTTTCGCCGCCAGCATCTACCGAACAGAACAGCCAGTCTTCTGCAACCGTCTGCTCAAGGGTCTCCATGGTTTTTATGAAATTATCGCTGATGTACTCCTCGAGCAGCGAGTTCGCAGGCACATCGTCTATCGCGCAGACGGCAGGATCGAACACGGTCCGCGATTTGTCGCTGTGAAGCTGGTAGGTAATGAAGTGATCGATACCGAGCGTCGTTAACGTTTTGTAATGCATGAAGAAACCGACCGAGTTCCTTCGTGTCGTCCTGTCGCTGCGCGAACAGCTGCAGTAGGGCTCGAACAGCGTTATCCGCGAAGGCTGGGCACGTCTGAGCGCGTCTATCGTGTGATAGAGCTCCATCTTGGAATCGGCCACGGTCAGTTGCTTGTCGTTCCGGCCCGAGTTTGCAAACAGAAATACGTCCTTGCCGCGAAGCGACGAATGCACTTCCACTTCCATTTCGCCGTCGGCAAACACCAGGGTCCGAAGCTTTCCGAGATAGCTGCCGGATTTCACCTCGGAATGAAAATCCGGAAAGGTCTCGAGCTGGTACGCCACCCGCTGGACATAGTCCTGCATGCTGCGGGTCGAGCACAGGGCGAAATTTCCTCTCATATGGCTTCTATGTATTGCATGGGTTTCGCCTTCCGATATTAGTCGGGCCCGGGCAGAGAGTCAATCGAACGCTCCAGACGCACCCGGGCATCGCGCGCAGCCTGTACCACGCGCCGGTGTCGAGTCTGCAGTTCCAGGTACGTGGTGATGCGCAGAAACACCGGATCTCCAAGCGCCTCGACTGCGCGAAGCCAGGCGACGGCACCGGACGCTTCATCGGAGCCGATCTGGCCGGAAGTGCTGCGCACGAGCGTTTCCAGGCGATGCCCCTCGCGCTGCAGACTCAGCCGCCACGCCTCGTCGCTCCGAAACAGCATGCCGATGTACAGCAGCGTTGCGCGCAGACCCGAGGGATACGTCGATACCGCATCAAGAAACGGAGCAAGCGCGTCTTCGAGTTCGGGGACAACCCGTTCGTGATCGGTGACTACCGCGTGGACTCGTTCCAGTAACAACCGTAGCAGACTCAGTCGTTCGTGGGAGCTGAGGCCTCTGACCGGCCTCCGCAGTGTCGTCAGGGCCGCAGAAAGCTCTTCCTGATCGCTCCGCGATACCATGTTCCATACGATCCGGTACGCTTCGGAATATGGTCCATGCATCGCGTAGAGTTCGAGAAGGAACAGTTCGTCGCGACCTGATTCACGAGAGTCCTGCGCATGGACGGCCGGAAGCGCGATGATCACCGAAAGCATCAGCACTGCAATTGACCGGCGTGTGTCCGGAAGATAGTATGACGAAAAGAGCAATCGCTCGTTCATTTCACCCCGTAGTATATAGTAACCGCCTGAAACGGCCTACGATCACACTACGGAAGGGGATACCATGGCAAAGAAAGAATCAACGACACCACCAACTGAAAAACAGAACACAACCGAAGAAAAGCAGCGCGCTATCGAGGCCGCGCGACTGCAGATCGAAAAACAGTTTGGAAAGGGCTCTCTCATGAAGCTCGGGACCGGGGTGCAGGGGATAGGGATAGGCACCATTCCGTCCGGCGCGATCATGCTCGACGAATCGCTTGGCCTCGGCGGCTATCCCCGTGGACGCGTTATCGAGATCTACGGACCGGAAAGCTCGGGAAAAACCACTCTTGCGCTACATGCCATCGCGCAGGCGCAGAAAGCTGGCGGAATCGCAGCCTTTGTCGATGCCGAGCACGCGCTTGATCCAAGCTACGCACGAAACCTCGGCGTAAACATAGACGAACTCTGGGTCAGCCAGCCGGACACCGGTGAGCAGGCGCTCGAAATAACCGAAAGCCTCGTGCGATCGGGGGCCGTCGACATTATTGTCGTTGACTCCGTCGCTGCACTGACTCCTCAGGCAGAGATCGATGGTGATATGGGCGACAGCCACATGGGCCTGCAGGCCCGTCTCATGAGCCAGGCCCTGCGAAAGCTGACAGGTACCATTCACAAGTCAGGGACCTGCCTTATTTTCATTAACCAGATCCGCATGAAGATCGGAGTCATGTTCGGAAACCCCGAAACGACCACGGGAGGAAAGGCGCTCAAGTTCTACTCGTCTGTTCGCCTCGAAGTCAGAAAGATCGAGACCATTTCGAAAGGTTCCGAGGACGCGATCGGAAACAAGGTTCGTGTGAAAGTCGTAAAAAACAAGGTCGCACCTCCGTTCAGGAAGTGCGAACTCGAGATTATTTTCGGCAAAGGGCTGTCCGAATCCGGAAGTCTGCTCGATGCCGCATTGAAACACGACCTCATCGCGAAGAGCGGCAGCTGGTACAGTTACGGCGAAGACCGCATAGGGCAGGGCAGGGACAATGCCAAGCAGTTTCTCGAGGAAAACCGCGATATTGCCGAACGCCTGGAAACGTCGCTTCGCGACATAATGTTCGGGCACCTGAAGGCACAACCGGTCGAAGCGGAAGCACCCGCAGAAAACGGGGCCGAATCAAAACCGAAGACAAAGGAAAAAACTGCCGCAGCCGGGGCCGGGTCTACCGACGATTCGATTCCCGACGACGAGCTGTTTTAGCGCACACGCCGGAGCCTGCCGTGCCTCATGACCAGTCGCATTTCTTTCCAGGGGTCGAGGCTCTCGCCTCCGACGTCGCAGCCATAGGCCTCGGGTCCAACCTCGGCGATCGTGGTGCGCAGATCGCCAGCGCCTGCGGGAGACTCGCGGAAGCACTCGACGCTCCCGTTTCATCGAAGGTGTATGCCACCGAACCGGTGGGGTACACCGAGCAGCCGGAATTCCTGAACGCGGTTGTCATCGGGCGATGGTCGGGTACACCCGAGGCATTGCTTGCCGTCCTGCACGACATCGAACGCTCAGGTGGCAGGACGCGCGGCACGGGGCCACGTTTCGGGCCGCGCACTATCGATCTCGACATACTTCTGTTTGGAACCATCATTCTGCACAAGGAACATCTCACAATTCCGCATCCTCGCATGCACGAACGCAGATTTGCGCTCGATCCGCTGCTCGAGCTCTATCCTGATCTGGTCGACCCGCTCAGCGGGACACCCTTTTCGCAGTTCGCCGCGCAGTTACCTTCCGCAGGTATTTACGAATACGGTAAGCCACCGATATAATCTGCGTCCCTCCACATAGTCGAGGCAGGAGCCGCTGCACATGGAAACAGTTGAACAGGATTACGTGACCGGGCAGTCGGACGAAACGCAGGTTTCAGAAGCGCACCGATTCAAGCTTGGTGATTTTGAAGGCCCGCTCGATCTGTTGCTGTTCCTTATTCGCAGATCCGAAGTAAACATTTATGACATTCCCATTGCGCAGATCACCGAACAGTATCTGTCCTACCTCGAGTACGCGACTAAGGTCGATCTCGACAATATTACGGAGTTTTACGTGCTCGCGAGCACCCTGCTGTATATTAAATCGCGGATGCTGCTGCCCGTGGAATCAGATCTCGACGATGAGTTCGACGATCCCCGACAGGAGCTCGTCGACCGACTTATCGAGTACCAGAAGTACAAGAAGCTTACCGGGCTCATGAAGGACCAGGAAGAACAGGCTGAATGGTCTATAGAGCGAAAAAAGAAGCAGCGCACCCTTGAGTTCCTCGACGACGACGACATGTGGGAAGAACTCGACGTCTGGGATCTGCTTCAGACCTTCTCGCATCTCATGACTAATCTTACGCCCGAGCGGATCATTGACCTCTACGAAGAAGTTTCGATTAACGAGAAAGTTACGCTCATAACCGAGCTGCTCGATTCCCGGGAAGAGTTTCTGTTTACCGACCTTATTGTGCGCCCGGATTCGCTGCTTGACGTGGTATGCGCATTTCTTGCAATTCTCGAATCTGTAAAGGAGCGTCGCATTTCTATTTATCAGAACCGAATGTTCGGCGACATTCGCATCCGCCGTTCCGAGGTCAAACCCTCACTGGATACACACGATGGAACTGAAGACTGAGACATCGCTCGTCGAGGCAATACTG
>SKKC01000402.1 GCA_007121695.1 Spirochaetales bacterium
CTGTTTATTCCACTACAGGTTGTCGGGCGTATCAGCGGCGCCCTGCTGTGGGGATACCTCGGCGACCGCTACGGCCATCAGCGTGCGATCAAGTCCGTCTCGTTCATCATAATAGTGCCAGCCCTGATCGCCCTGCTGACCGGACTTGCGGGGGTCGAGTCGTCGGCGCTGTTCTGGTTCTCGCTGCTGTTCTTCCTGCTCGGCTTTGCCCTGGAAGGAGCGCCCCCATTCATTAACTACATGCTGGCGATTGTTCCCGAACGCGAGCGGCCCCTGTACGCGGGTCTCATGGGCGTGGGATATGTGCCTGCGGTGCTCGCGCCGGTTGCCGGGGGTCTGCTGATTCAGTTCTGGAGTTACACCGGCGTGTTCGCTCTGACAGCCGGATTGACTACTGCAGGTTTCCTGGTGTCTATACTGCTTCCAGCCGAGCTTCGAAACCGATAGATTCTTCACCGTGAGTTTTTGTATACTTTCAATCAGACGGCTCCATTTGCGCGTATAGATACATGGATCTATACACACACGAAGGAGCCCTACATGGAGAACACCATGGAACTGTCAGCGCAGACCCTTGAGACCATCGGTCAGTATGTGCAGCGGAATCTCTCTACCTGGCTGCGCGACGCAAATCTCGAACGCGAGATGGCACTGCGCGAACGCACAGTACGCGTCGAAGAAGAACTGAAAGCCCAGCGCGAACTCATGCGGGAAGGTTTTGCGCACATGGAAAAGCGCTTCGAGCAGGTCGACAAGCGATTTGAACAAATCGACAAGCGTTTCGAACAGGTCGATAAACGCTTCGAACAGATCGACAAACGTTTCGAAGAAATGGGTCGCAACAACACGAGATGGTTCACCGTCCTATCTCTTATGCTCGCAATACTTGGTGCCGCCGCAACGATCAGCCAGTTTATGTAGGCTGCCGCGCCTTCTCAGCGCAACGACCGCGACCGGTCTGGGCCGGGTCAATACCGATAGATTCTTCACCGTAGGTTTCTGTATACTTTCAATCAGACGGCTCCATTCGCGCGTATAGATACATTGGATCTATACACACACGAAGGAGCCCTACATGGAGAATACCATGGAACTGTCAGCGCAAACTCTCGAAACCATCGGTCAGTACGTGCAGCGGAATCTCTCTACCTGGCTGCGCGACGCAAATCTCGAACGCGAGATAGCACTGCGCGAACGCACAGTACGCGTCGAAGAAGAACTGAAAGCCCAGCGCGAACTCATGCGCGAAGGCTTTGCGCACATGGAAAAGCGCTTCGAGCAGGTCGACAAGCGCTTCGAGCAGGTCGACAAGCGCTTCGAAGAGATGGGCCGCAACAACACGAGATGGTTCACCGTCCTGTCTCTTATGCTCGCAATACTCGGTGCCGCCGCAACGATCAGCCAGTTTATGTAGGCTGACGCGCCTTCTCAGCGCAACGACCGCGACCGGTACAACGGAAGCAGCAGCACGGCAAGCAGGAGCGCGATACCGGTGCCCTGAAAGAAGCGGTCTATGTATCCTGCATCGGCGGCAAAACCTGCAAGCGCGGGAAAGAACCCGGCCCCGACAAGGCCTGCCAGAGGGATCACAAGGCTAATGACGACATTGCGCGTCTGAGGTGGACCAATCTCCGACATTGCGGTGATTGCCGCGGGAAAGTACGCGCTGATAACCGCCGGCTGCAACAGTACAGCAAGTGCGAGAAACGAACCGTTCGCGACTGTTAAAAGAATGGTGAACAGACCGGTCACCAGAAATATGCCGGCGACTGTGCGACGAAATCCGAATCGGTCGGTAAGCACACCGGACAGAAAGATCATTCCGACCCCTGAAACACGGGACGCTCCTATAAGCCCGTTTGCAAGCTGTTGATCCATGCCCCTGAAGCTGATCAGGAAGGTCGGAAGGACTGCAAACATACCCATGGCGGCCGAAGCAGCAAGCACAAAGAACAGAATGATGAGCCAGAACCGTGCGATCCGAAAGATAGTCTTGAGATTTTCAAAGTGCGGCGCTTCGCCGTAGACGAACCCTGCGCTGCCATGAAAAAAATAAGCGACACCGGCAGCTGCGCTGACGAGTCCCGTCACCGAAACAACGCCACGCCACCCGACGAGGGGAAGCGCGACAGCCGCTACAACAGGCGCGAGCACAAAACTGACTGCAGGGCCTATCTCGTGGATCGCGAATCCCATTCCCCGTCTCGCGAACGGGGTAATCTCCGACACAATCGAAAGACCGGACGGTGCGTACAATCCCGCCGACGCGCCGACTACCAGGCCACCAAAATGCAGAAGTACCGCTGACGGAGCGAACGCCGCAATCTGCATACCGACACCAACCCCGAACGCCGACAACGCAACAATACGCCTGTGCCGTACACGAGTCGAAACGAACCCGCTAACGAGCATCGCAACCGAGTATCCGGCCGCTATCGTCGTGAAAATGCGTGTCGCCTGCGCCGCACTCAGGAGAAAATCGTCCTGTATTGAGACGAGCAGGGGAGAGAACAGGAGTCGCGGGAAGAAGATACTGAACACCATCACGACGATCGCAGCCAGGCCGGGTATCGCAGGACGGAACGCTTCGTTTACTGGTGTTGCGGTTTCGTGAGAGCTCATAGAAGCCCTGACCATAGTTCAGGCGGGCGGCTTACGCAAGGCAATGCCGTTCTGTACCGGCGCACATATTCCGGCTATGCTGCCTGCAACCATGCAACACACGAGCCCAATGATCGCCCGCGCGGCGAAGCTCCTTGGCCACTGGAGCGATGCTTCAGAAGAATACTGGTACGAGACCGGACGGAATCCTGATACCGGCTGTTTCGGCTCGGGCTACAACCACTGGGGAGTGCAATCAAACCTGAACTATGCAGCGACCATGGCGACCCTAGGATACTCTGTAGACGACGCCCGGGCGGCCCTTTGCCGCGTACGAGCGTTGGCAGCGCTCCGGCATACGCTCGCGACGCACAAGAGTGGGTCCAGGGCGGGTACTGACGGACAACAATGGGGACACACGTGGATCAGCATGCTCGGCATAGAGCGTGCCATGCATGGACTGTATCATTTAAAGGCAGAGCTGACCACAGACGACCGGGAGTCGCTGAAGCGGGTTCTAACGAGCGAGGCAGACAGCCTGCTGACCCCGTCGCGTCGAGGCAGGGACGGGGTATCGGCCGGGAAGTGGGACTACGAGGGAATGAACAACCCTGAGTCGAATATATGGTCGGGGTGTCTTCTGCACCGGGCAGCCACTATGTATCCCGACCATGAGCACGCGTCGCGCTGGCAGGAGCAGGCAACACGGTTTCTCCTGAACGGAGTTTCGATTTCCTCCGATGCGACAGACCAGACGTGGATCGAAGGAAAGACCGTTTCGGACTGGCATGCAGGCGCAAACTTCTTTGACCACTTCGCGCTTGATCACCATGGGTACCTGAATGTCGGGTACATGGTTATCTGTATAAGCAATATCGCGATGCTGCATTTTGACCTGAAGCGCGCGGGCCACGTCGCGCCGGAATCACTGTACCACCACGTTGGTGAACTGTGGAACGTCGTGCGGAAATTCGTCTTTGCAGACGGTCGCCTTGCCCGAATCGGTGGTGACTCCCGGGTCAGGTACAGCTACTGCCAGGAGTACCTCCTGCCGTCGCTTCTCTTCGCAGCAGATGTGCTGGACGATTCGCACGCGCTTGAGCTTGCATCCGCACAGATTGGGCTCGTCGAAACGGAAGTTTCTGAAGCGACAGGTCTGTTCTATAGCGACCGTCTTGAGTGGCTGCGTCGAACGAACCCTCACTATTTCACACGACTCGAGTCCGACAGAGCGTGCGCTCTCGCGATGCTCATAAACTATCTCCCCATGGTTGAAAGCACGAGCACTATCGAACAGGACTTTGAAGCATCGGTTTCCGGCACCTGGGAAGAACCCGAGCACGGTGCTGTCATGCATCGCTGCGCTACGCGCCTGGCATCGTTCGCGTGGCGGTCACACGGGCTCACGCAGGGATTGTGCGTCACTCCGGACCGGAGCGACCTTGCTGAGTGGGACCGGAACCTGTGCCCGGTAATCCGATTCCTCGGAGACGACGGAGCGAAGGTCCACAGGCGTCTCGAGAGTCATATGCAGACAACGATTCCAGGAGGGTTTGTAACCGCTGGTTCCGTCGTGGAAGGAGTGGATGTGCCCGTACCGGAAGGTTCCCGATGCACCGATCAGGCTGTGACACATATTGCGTTCGCGGCCCTCCCCGACGGACACACCTGTCTGTGTCTACAACTCGTTGTCACCGCTTCGGACAGGAGCGGATACGTCAGCGAAATCAAGGATCTGCATTATTGCATGCCCAACGACCTGCTTAACGCCTTTCACCGGACACTGTTCCATGAGCAGGGTGTCGAAGACCTGTCGTCGCCGTCGGAAGCGGACCTCTCGCTCGAACGCGCGAGTACATGGCTGAATGTCGATGATACACTCGGGTTCATTGCGCTTCACGGTGCCAGGGATTTTCGTGTAAACCGGTATGCAAAGCGGCAGGGAGGAAGGTATCAGTCGCTGTTTGTCGACGAAATCTGCCTTCAGTCCGACAACACCGTGCGGCGCTGCAACCCGAACGAAACGCTCGTAGACGTGGGTTTCGCGGTTCTTTCCGGTGTACGTGCTGAACGGACCCGTGCAACGGCAGGCGGTTCACTACACAGCTCAACCGACCGTATTCGTGGTGTGTGGGTAACAGGCGTCGACGGGAAACGCTACGAACTCTGGGCGAATTTCGGTACGCACGAACAGACCGTTGGA
>SKKC01000080.1 GCA_007121695.1 Spirochaetales bacterium
ATCTCGGAGCCGACGAAGCGACTGTGCGATTTCACGAGGCAGGTGTCCTGTTTCACAGCGGCGACCCGCGACGCGCGCTCGAGGTTCTGTCCGTCGAACCGCCGGGGCAGCGACACGAATTGCGGGAGGCACATCTGCTCTTGCAGGCAGAAATCTCCTATGAGCTGTCGATGCATTCGAGCGTGCACGCGATGCTTGAGCCGCTTCTCGAAGACGAGGGCACGCTCTCAGACAGCGCACGCACGAGCGCCATGCTCCTTCTCGCGCTCAGTTACCACGCATACGGTCGCCCGCGAAAAGCAGCGTATTATCTTGACCGCCTCGCCCGCGATACAAGCCCCGCCGACCCGGAGCTTGCTGAGCTTGTTACCGCACTTCGTTCAGCGTGGTAGAGGTTTCGATCGGTTAAAGCGGCTCCGAACCCTGTGTCTGCGACTGTTCCTTCATTTTCTTGAGGATTAGTTCCCTCGCCTCGCGAGCAGTCGCCGCGTGAAGTATCTCCGCGTCACGATGATCTCCTGGAACTTCAACCTTCAGGATCCCGAGACGATCGAACAACGCGTTCAGCCAGCCGGTCGTTACGCAGTAGTATGTGTCGTATGGGGCGACGTGGTGCACGTCGTGATTGTCCGGCGTCAGAATGATGCCCCAGCGTTGCAGGATCTTTGCGATCGCGGGCGGGTTTTCCAGGTGCGCCCACTTGTGGAATTCATTCGTCATTATGACAGCTACTGAAACAAACGCGACGAACACCGCGAGGAAGGTTGACCACAGGCCTTCGTAAGGGCCGAGCAGCGTAACGAGAATCACCAGTGGAAGGGTAATAATACAGGTGTTCGCGTTCGCTTCGATAAAGCCACGCTCGGTAATGCCTTTGGGGTTCGTATGGTGTTCGCGAAACGGCTTGCAGAATCGCTTTCCGACAAGAGGCGTGTTTTCATCTCCATAGTTATCTGCCAGGTAGTGAACGATACCGGACAGCAGATCTGCGGCAAGGAGCGAAAGCGGAACAGAAACCAGTGGTATCAGGATTCCGGTGGTGAGTCCCAGATTGATCAGGCCGTCAATCGCCCGATACAGAAGAACAGCAAGCGAAACTCCGAATACCATGAACGCGATAATGTCCACGATCTGCCCGCTCGTACCACGGGTATACTCTGTAGTGTGTGCCATACCAGAAGCGTATGAGGAGATTCTCACTTCGTCAACGATTGTGTTCACCGGGATCCTTACCGCGAACGCCAAGTTCGGTGCACAGGAGTTGTAGCTCACGAGCTGATCGAACCCGAACAACGCGTATATGCGCGAATTGCGGGTCCGCCATTGTTCTGATCATGGTCTCCCGTTTTACCCGTGACTGAGAAACGATCCACCAGATCAACGAGTCCCTGTTCCAGACTTTCAGATGAGGCCAGAACTGTTCATGGTTTGTTCCCCAGAGCAGTTCCTTCGTCCGCCACCTGCGCCACGAGCGCTTCAGTACTCGCCACAGCAGTACAGGTACCGGAAGGTCGAGCCACACAATGGTCTGAAGCCGCGGCCAGAAGGTCTGCCGGCAGAAGCGCGTGTAAGACCCTGCGACGACCCATCCATCATCCTGAGTCTCTCTATTCAGGCGGTCGCGGAAACGCTCGGGATCTGTTTCGGCAAGAGACACCCAGCCGGGCAGCCAGTTGATACTGTCGAGGTCAACCAGGCGTAGCCCGAAGACGTGCGCCAGACCTTCGCCGAGCGTGCTTTTCCCGGAGCAGCTGTTCCCGTAGATGTGTATGCGAGTGCCGAGAGGTGTCTGCATAAACAGTGCCTCCTTATGCGGCTGCGATCGTGCGGCGTCGCTGGGCGAGCAGCAGCACAATGCCTGTGAGTCCTGCGAGCGGAGGTACAAGAAATGCGACCCAGGTCGCAGCACCGCCGGAGAGCGCTGACATGAGCAGCGGGATTACGATGCCACCGACGGGTATGCCCGTTTTCACCGCGCCCATTGCAAGCCCGGAAAACTGCGGATACGTGAGCCCGGCGAACGTAATAATGAGTGGTAGCAGCGCGCTGATCATGAGTCCGGCAAAGAACAGGACGGCGTACACTGAGGGACCAAGCGGTACGAAATACACGATCGCGAGGCTTGCAGTTGCTCCGACGAAGTGCATGGTTGTATTTCTGAGGATATGCGCTTCACGGGTTACCCACCCGATTCCCGCGCGACCTACGGCAATACCAGACACGAATACAACCAGTCCCATGGTTCCCGCAAACACGCTGAACCCGCGAATAGTGACAAGGAACAGGGGAACAAGCCCGATCGACGACACCTGCATGCCGTAGGCGCACACCATGCACAGAAACTGATTCAGAATACGCGATTCCTTTCCCAGTACGCCCAGCCGCTCGCGTATGCTTCGAGCAGCTGCGCCCGTTTCGATATGCTGTGTATCCGGCGTCCGCGAGTACCACAGGAACACAAGCAGGGGAAGCACCGTCAACGTTGCGGTCTGCAGGGTGCTCGAGCGCCAGTCAAGGCGGAGAAACAGAATATACACGGTAATAAGCAGCGATCCGAGGGTAACGCACAAATGGTTCAGGCTGATAGCGAGACTGCGCCTGCGCGGAAACAGATGAAACAGCATCGCGTCGGTCACTGCCTCGTATACGCCCACCCCGATGCCGATCGCCGTCATGACCATTGCATTTACCAGAAACGCCGGATGGGCGTAAAACAGCGCAAGCCCGAATCCCATGGCTATACACCCGGTGACGAGGAGCCTGCTGTGGGACCGAACGTCTGCCAGATATCCGAATACGATAACCGATACGGCAAAGCCGGCATTCTGGAAAACCTGTAGCAGCGCTGCTTCCGCAGTTGTGAGCCCGATCACCGGAGCGGCCGCTCCGATCAGGGCGACGCCTATGCCGAGCAGTAACATGGACGTAAAGGACGACGCAGTCAGCAGTGCGGTTCGTGCGGGCGTTCCGGCTGTGTGTATCATATCGGCGGAGGATAGCACATGCCGGGCTGATTCCAGTAGTGTACGACGATGGCTGAACATGTTTCCGAACAGGTATACGAGTTTCTTTTTGAAGATGATGAAGGCAGGTCGTGCGATTCCATACCGGATGCCGCGTGTACGCATGTCCCGGCAAACGCCATTCGCAACGTGGCAAGCGGCGCTTTTTCCAAACTTGCCGAACAGCTGGCGCACCCCGGACTCACGATCCCGTGGCTGCTGAGCGCGCTTGGTGTACCGGCGGCGATATCGGCGCTCCCGCTGCCCTTGAAGGATGCCGGGTCTCTCGCGCCGCAGCTCTTTCTCGCGCAACTGGTGCGGAGCAGGCCGCGTCGCAACCGGATCTGGGCGGCGGTCGCGGTCGTGCAGGCTGCTATTCTTCTCGTCATGGCCGGGGCGCTAATGCTGCTGCCCGCGGTCGCCGGGGGTATCGCCACCGCGGCGCTGTTTCTGGCATTTGGCATTGCAAGCGGGGTCGCGTCCCTGAGCTTCAAGGATACCGTCGGAAAGACCATCCCCAGGCCGCGCCGGGGAACCCTGCTGGGCCTGCGCGCGTCCATCGGCGGAGGGGTGGCGCTGCTTGCAGGAGCGCTGTTCGCCCTGCTCGGGGCAGACGGAGCACGGGTCGAAGCGCTTCTGCTTCTGCTCGTGGCAGCGTCGGTGTGCTGGGTGGTATCCGGGTTTCTGTTTTTCCGCATAGATGAAGAGGCGGGGAGCACATCCGGCGGCAGGAACCCGTTCGACTCGGTTCGAGAGGCGTTCGCGCTCTTCCGCGAGCACGATAACATGCGCCGCTTCGTCGCCGCCCGCAGCCTCGACCTCTCGTTAACGCTTATTCAGCCCTTATACGTGATAGTGATTGCGGAGCGGCTGGGCTTCTCGTTTTCCGGCATTGGAACGCTTCTGGTGGCGAGCGCCGGTGCCCAGCTCGTATCCGGATACGTGTGGGGCCGCCTGACCGACAGCTCGGCACGACGCGTGCTCGTGATCGCCCCCTTCCTGGGTGTGGCGGTTGGCGTATTTTTTTTCCTGATGCCGGTTCTCGGCGGTGCGGCCGCAGGAACGGTCGCCCACGGGGTCGTGCTCTTCCTGCACAATATCGCCTACGCGGGCGCCCGCGTCGGACGAAAGACCTATCTCGTGAACGCCGCGTCAAACGAAAACCGTGCGGTCTTCGCCGCAGGGGCGAACACCGCGATCGGCGCGGTAACCCTGGCAATGTCGGCCGTCGTTTCCGCGGTGACCGGGGTCGCCGGAGCGGTTCCGGCGGTAATTATGCTGCTCGCGATGTTAAGCGGAGGGGCGCTACTCGCACTGCGCCTGCGAGAGGTGTAGGAGGGCCATCATCAGCCTGGAAAAAACACCAGAGTGGCGGACACCGGGAGGGTTGCATTTCGAACTAATGGTGCTATAATAGCTCCATTATGGATCTCTGGAATAACCAATCGATAGAAGCCGATCTTGTTGTGTGTGGTGGTGGTCTTGCGGGGCTGTGCGCGGCTATTGCCGCGGCCCGACACGGGTCAAAGGTGGTGCTGCTGCACGACCGTACCGTACTCGGGGGTAACTCCTCGTCCGAGGTGCGGGTCACGCCGCATGGGGCAGCGCAGTTTCATGCCTACGGACGCGAAACCGGGATTATCTCCGAACTGCTCATCGAAGAGCGCGCGAGAAACCACGCGTGGATCATGGAAAACGGCTGGACGAACTCGGTCTGGGATCTGGTGCAGCTGGAAGCGGTGAAGGCCGAACCCAATATTACGCTGTATCTGAACACGAAGGTGACTGCTGCGCACAC
>SKKC01000379.1 GCA_007121695.1 Spirochaetales bacterium
AATGACCGGATCACGTTCCCGTACGGCATTCCACAGAACTCGACCGTCCTGCATCCAGTTCAGGTGCTCGTAAAACCCGTTCGCACGGGCAATTCGCGGCCACATTCGTTTCGGGTGCAGATCCGCAGGCAATGATCCGGTGAGATCCAGCACACCACGGTCGAAATCTGCGAGTACGCCGTCGAGGTCAACAAAGAGTTTGTACATATGCGGAAAAATAATTCACTTTCTGCTTCATGCGCAACAATCAGCGCTTCATTTTGTCCCGTATATTCAGATTGATGGAGCTATGCTACGATGCAATACGGATACAGATATGAGCATTTTAGACACGATAATCCACAAACGCGACGGGAAACAGAACTCGCGAACCGAACTCGAACAGCTTGTTTCGGGCGCGGTCCGGGGCGATGTACCGCACTATCAGGTTTCGGCCTGGCTTATGGCCGCGTTTCTCAACGGGCTTACTCCGGAGGAAACAGGGGTACTCACCGACGTCATGATACGCAGCGGGCGCTCGCTGGATCTATCGGGCTTACCGGGACCGCTTATCGACAAACACTCGACGGGAGGAGTAGGCGATAAGGTCAGCCTGATACTCGCCCCCATGGTGGCAGCGTGCGGCGTGCAGGTGCCCATGATGAGCGGTCGGGGGCTTGGCCATACAGGAGGCACGCTCGACAAACTCGAAAGCATCGCGGGGTACAGTACGGAGCTCGACGAGGACCGGTTTCGGCAGATTATTCAGGATTGCGGATTCGCCATGACCGGGCAGAGCAGCGATGTCGTACCAGCCGACAGGCTGCTGTACGCGCTGCGGGACGTTACAGGTACGGTCGAGTCGATTCCTCTGATTACCGCGAGTATTCTCTCCAAAAAGTTTGCCGAGGGCGCGGAAGCCCTGGTGTTCGACGTGAAGTGTGGTGCCGGTGCGTTCATGAAGACGTTTGAACAGGCACAGGCACTCGCTGAGAGTTTGCGCGAATCGTGTCGGGCACTCGGTCGACCTGTGGTGACCTGCATTACCCGCATGGAGTCTCCGCTGGGGTACGCGATAGGTAATGCGTTCGAAGTCGAGGAGTCTGTTACATGCCTTCGGGGAGACGGACCAGCGGATCTGATGGACGTTACGATACGCCTCGGAGCATGGATGCTTGTCGCCGGAGGCGTTGCATCGACAGTTGAGGAGGGGGTGTCCCGTTGCGTGCAGGCGATCGAAAACGGGGACGCGCTCGATCGTTTCGTCAGAAACGTGAATGCCCAGGGTGGGAATGGCCAGCGTGCGCTCGAGCCGGTCGACCGGGCTCCAGTCCGGGAGGTATTGAAAGCCGATCGGGACGGATATGTGCAGGGTCTTAACGCCTATGCGTTCGGCAGGGCGGCCGGGGCGCTTGGGGCCGGGCGCATGCAGGCCGAGGACAGCGTTCTACCGGACGTGGGGATTATTCTGGCCCGCAAACCCGGAGATTCCGTGCACAGCGGCGAGACTGTCGCCGAACTGTACGCACGCGATCCTGCTCGCGTAGCTGACGCCATGGCGTGGCTTGCTGACGCTGTTCAGATAGACGACGAGGACGCCGCCGGCGACCTTCCCATGATACTCGAAGAAGTAGCCCAACTGAAGGATTAGACCCTGCATGAAATGGAACAAGGAAAAAATCGACTCACATCAGGTGCGAACGATTTCGGAGCGCTACGACGTTGATCTTCTCACCGCGGCAATTCTGTGCCGACGGCGGATCACGGAACCGGAACAGATACAGTACATTCTCGAGGACGATGTGAGATACATGCACAATCCCTTCCTCTTCGATGAAATGGAAGACGCGGTCGACAGAATCCTCCAGGCCGCGTCCGAAGGAGAGCGCGTTCTCGTGTTCGGGGATCGTGATGTCGACGGTATAACCGCGACAACGCTGCTGGTACGCACGTTTTCCGAACTCGGTATCGATGTCGAGTGGGCGGTACCCATGGGAGACGATCCCTACAGTATTCAGCAGCAGCATGTCGACGGTTTTCTGGAACGGGATGGCACCCTGATTGTGACGGTAGACTGCGGTATTACCGCAGCATCGGTTATCGAGTACGCGGCTTCGAAGGGTATCGATACCATAGTCGTAGATCACCATAACGCGCCGGAACAGTTGCCCCCCGCTGTTGCGATCGTGAATCCCAAACTGTCCGACAGCAGCTATCCCTTCGATGGACTGTGCGGATGCGGACTTGCCGCGAAGTTGCGCTGGGCGCTCGTCTTTGCATCGAGTGATTTGTACAAGCAGCCGGTTGTTCTATTGAATGCCCGTCCTGGAAACGAAACGGTCATTCTTGAAGCGGTACGTCTGATTAATCTGGTCGAAGTTGACCGGGTTTCCGAAAATCTCGTGCCTGGTGTCGGGAACATCGAGCAGACCCGACTCTTTTCGTTTCTCCAGGGTAACGCGATACTGGTATACGACGAAACAACACAGGCCAAACTGCTCAGGAAAGCGTTTGGGCCTGGCGTTGACGTTCACGTACTCGATATAGCGCCGGAGATACACTCGTTTTTTCCGGCGCTTCGCGGAAAAAGCCTGATTCGCATGCGCGATCAGTCTCGCATGGCCGTGTACGCCCAGGAATCACCGTCCGAACTCGACGTTCTGGTTCAGCTCTACTCGATATTTGTGACGGCCAGGGAACCGCGTCTCGGTGCTTCATACGCCGAGCGTCTCGATTTACCTGCGCTTGGAACCCTCGCCGACATGATGCCGCTCGTTGACGAGAACCGGATCATAGTCAGGCAGGGTCTGCGCGCGCTCGCTACATCACGAAATCCCGGCTTGCGGGAGTTGCTTTCACGCCTGGGACTCGCCGGACGACATCTTTCGTCGAGTGATGTCGCCTGGCAGATCTCGCCGGTGATAAACGCGAGCGGGCGGATGGGCGAGCCGGATAAAGCCGTACGACTGTTCCTGTCAGACGATCCTGCTGAGTGCGCTCGCCTCGCAGATGATATTATCAGACTGAATACGGACCGGAAAAAGATTGGCGAAAGCGCGTGGACTCGCATCGTTCCGAAGGCCCACGCGAGTTACGAGTCCAACGGAGGACGTTTCGTGCTGGTTCGCGATGACGATGTGCACAGGGGAATCACAGGCATCATAGCCGGACGTCTCGCGAGGCTTTTCAATGCACCTGCGACAGTCATTGCCCGGGTGAACGAGCGCGCAGTCGGAAGCGTCCGTGCCATGAGAGGATTCGGGGTGACAGGGTTCCTCGCGCTTCTCGACGATATTCTCGAAGACTGGGGTGGGCACGATGCTGCAGGCGGCTTTCACCTCAACGTGCAACAACTGCCCGATTTCGAAAAACGTATTGCAGAGCTCGTACCACAGATTGTCCTGGACGAGGAACAGGAACCGGCGGTTTCCATCGATGCGGAGCTCCCGCACGCTCATCTGACTCCTGAGCTCAGGGATATCGTTGAACGTCTTGGTCCCTATGGCCAGAAACACAAGTCCGTCGTGTTCATGAGTAGCGGCCTTCGTATTATCGACGCGCAGGTTGTGGGAAAAGGTGAAAAAAAACACGCGAAACTATTGCTCGATTCAACACGGCATAAATGGCCGGCGTTATTCTGGAACGCAGGGGATCGCCTCGGAGTCGATTTCGCCATCAATGATCTTGTAGATGCGGTTTTTGAGGTATCGGTGAACCACTACCAGGGAAACGAAACCGTGCAACTGGTCGTGCAGGACATGCGTCGGGCATAAGGATTCTGTTGATGCGACTTCATTCGTTGTTCCTCGTTTCAGTTTTCGTGCTGAGCGCAGGAAGTTTACCCGCTATCGAGATACTCCCGGCAGATGAAGTGTTTCAGGGGCAGACAGTTCAAGTCCGGATACTCTGCGATTCTGACATACTCTCTGCGTTTCATTCCACAGTCGACGGTATCGAGCGCATGGAAATAGCGCTTGTCGACTGGCGGGGTAGAACGCACGGAGAATCAATGGCGTTTCAGATCGATCGCGATGGACTGTGCGCATGGTATGGACTGCTTGGTATATCGAGTATCGCTGATCCCGGGCTGTATACCCTGCGTATTCGAATCATGTCGAATCGCTTCGGTCTCGAAGAGCGAATGGAGCTCTCTGTACGTGAGCACAGTTTCAACGAAATGCGTTTGCAGCTCGGAAGGGCATTAACGGCCCTGCTCACCGAACCGAATCAGGAGCGCCTGGTCGAATCCCGTCAGTTGCAGGAAATCCTCGGTACCGTGCGACGCGAAGCCGTGTACCATACCGGTGTTTTGACCGTTCCCGTGGTGGCGAACAGAATCAGCGCGCAGTTCGGCGATCGACGAACCTATGTATACGCGGACGGACGCGAAAGCACGAGTGTCCACTGGGGTACAGACTTTGCGGCGGCGACCGGCACTGCCGTCGATGCTGCCGGTGCGGGAAGGGTTGTCCTGGCGCGCGATAGGATTCTCAGTGGAAAGACAGTTATCCTGGAGCATCTGCCGGGCGTATACTCGCTGTACTATCACCTTGATTCGCTTTCAGTCGCCGAGGGACAGTTTGTCGAGACCGGTGTTCGTATAGGTACAGTCGGCATGACGGGTTTCGCAACCGGTCCTCATGTACACTGGGAACTCCGTGTATCGGGACAGGCAGTCGATCCGATGCGGTATCTCGAGGTGCCGCTGCTTGACATGCACCCGATTATGGGTACTATACACGAATAAATTCCCCAAAAAAGGGGGTGATGTACTATCGCCTATATTCGATTGGACGACAGCGAGAATCTTGAGCGGGC
>SKKC01000203.1 GCA_007121695.1 Spirochaetales bacterium
ACGCCGGAAAGCGGATAGATCGCGTCCTTCGCCGCATGCTTCCCGATGTTCGTCTGGGTGACATTTTTGCCATCATCCGGAACGGGCGTGTGAGGGTGAATGGCCGTAAGGTGAAAGTGCGACACCGACTATCGACGCAGGACGTGGTGCAGCTTGAACGTAGTCTGTCGGCATCGGTGTCGGTTCCGGGGAACAATCACCCGACCCCGAGGTACGGACGTCCGGGTTCCCGCGCGCGATCCGACGGACCGTCTTCAGGTGCGGGATCGATAGCAGACACATACAGGCTCGCAGACTCCATCCTTTTCGAAAACGAGCACCTGCTGTGCCTCAACAAACCGCGCGGTATAACGGTCCACGGACCGTCGAGTGTACATTCCTGGGTAAAACACTATCTCTCGGGTCAACTATCGCCATCGCTGAGTTTCCGTGTGGGGCCTTTGCACCGAATCGACCGGAACACCTCCGGAATCGTGTTTTTCAGTAAGTCCAGTCAGGGTGCACGGCGTTTTACATCGCTGATGCGTAACGGCGTTCCGCGGAAAGTCTACGTGGCGATCCTCAGCGGGAGCTTGCGGAGCCCCGAAGTCTGGGAAGATCATGTCGTGCGCGATCGCGACGCTCGAAGAACCGACGTATCCGAGACCGGGTCGAAAGCGATCACGGCTGTATACCCGGTGCTCTGGACCGAGCATTACAGTCTGGCACTCTGCACGATACAGACCGGTCGGACGCATCAGATTCGCACGCAAGCAGCACACCACGGACATCCTCTCCTGGGTGACGGAAAATACGGTGGCGGCCCGGGAACGTATGCGCTTCACGCGCTTGCGTTCATATTGCCGTACAGGGACCAGGAACTCGGGTTTCAGCACGTGTACGCCGCGCCTCCGGAAAAATTCGATTCCATGGTAAAACAGCACTTCGGCCATATCCCGCCCGATCTGCTTCTGCAGTCGCTTCAGTCTGCAGCGGCACTCCTGTGAGTAGCTGACCTTCCGACCCGCATGCGGTATGATGAACATTGATATGGCATGGCTGCAGAATCTGCGACTGCGTATGCGAGGTGTCCACGTTATAGCGCTCGTGGGGAAGAGCGGTACCGGCAAGAGCTTCCGCGCGCGTCTGGTCGCACAGAAAGAAAACATTGATCTCATGATCGACGACGGGTTGCTGATCCGCGGCCAGAAAATCCTCGCCGGCAAAAGCGCGAAACGGGAGAAAAACTATCTCGCGGCGGTACGAACAGCGCTGTTTACCGATCACGATCACCTGAAACAGGTTACCGATGCGCTCAAGCGCGAGCATTTCAAGGGTATACTGATTATTGGTACCAGCGACCGCATGGTTCAGAAGATCGCAAAAACGCTAGGCCTCCCTGCTCCGTCTCGCATAATACAGATAGAAGACATCGCAACATCCGAAGAAATCGCGACCGCGATGCATATGAGGCACACGCAGGGCAGACACGTTATTCCGGTACCTGCCATCGAAGTGCGCAACAACAACTCGGGATTTGTCGCCGAGTCACTGAAAGTGTTCTTCCGCAAAGGCGCTGGACTGTTCCGCCGACGCCAGGTCTACGAGAAGGCGGTCGTTCGACCCGAGTTCGCGCGTAAAGGTACTATTTCGATTTCCGAGGCGGCTCTCGGGCAGATGATCCTGCATTGTGTTGACGAGTTCGGGGTGAATGCAGCTGTAAAAAAAGTAAAGGCAAAGAACGATTCGGGTGGATATCGCCTGAAACTGGATCTCGAAGTTCCCTACGGCGAAGAAATCATCAGCCCCGTGCACGAGCTGCAACAATACATCGTCGACAGCATCGAGCGTTTCACGGGTATTCTCATACACGAGCTGAGCATTTCCATAGAGAGCGTCCGTGAACGAACACGCCGCAGCGAAGTCAATCGACACGCCCGAAAGCAGTACGGCAGACTCCACGATGACACCGAAAGCGAATCCGGGGTCGTCGATCCGAGGAACGACGGCAAACCACTGCCGGATGATACCGTTGTATCGTCGGCGCCCCACTCGCGTAGCCGCCACGGCAGAAACAGGTATGAGTCCTGAAAGTTTGACAGACGCCCCCCGCGACACTACGCTTATGTTTGGAGGAATAAGGATGCAAAAAACACTCCTTTTGTGCCTTGTCCTGTTTACCGGTCTTTCGGGACTGTTCGGACAGAACATGTATGAGGCGCAGACAGAGCTATATCGGGTACTTTCTTCGGTCTCACCTGAGCACGCCCGGGAAACGGCCGCAGCCGCAGACGCGCTCGCGCGCTTGTACAACGAGTATTTCCGGTTTGATCTGGATACCCTTCCGTCGCGCATGAACGTCAGGATTTTCGCCGATCGTGCCGATTTTGACCGTCACCTGAATCGTATCATTGGCGAGACGAGGAACGAACCGGTATACCTGCACTTCACGGACCATGCCCGGAGTGAACTCGTCGGGTTTGTCATGGATGATTTCGAGCAGTTTCGCGCGTCACTTACCCATCAGAGCGTGATTCAGTTCATGCGTGCCTTCGTGCAGAATCCACCTCTGTGGCTTCGAGAAGGCTTTGCAGTCTATTTCGAGGACTCATATTATGACCCGGATCGCGGAGAAGCGGTGTTTCGAGCGAACACCGCGTGGCTCGAGACGCTCCAGAGTCTCATTACTGGATCCGGACCGGTCATGCCACTCGCAGAAGTCCTTTCTGCCGATGTATCGTCCGCCAGAGCGCAGCTCGATACCTTTTACCCCCAGACCTGGGGCATGATCACCTTCCTCACAGGCAGTGAAGACAGACAGCACAACCGGATGTTGTGGGATGCAATTGCAGCGCTGGAACCACAGGCATCACTTCAGGAGAATATCAATCTGATACACCGCCGGGTTCTTCGCTGGGTGGATACTGACAAACTGATTACCGATTTCTCGGAATTCGTGATCGGAATGCGCAGTTTCAGACAGCTCGTCGAGCAGGGAATCGAGTACTACGGCCGCGGAGAATACGAGTCCGCTGAGGCTCAGTTCCGTCATGCGATCCGCCTTCGGGATGACAATCACGTGCCGTATTACTACATAGGGTTGATTCTCTACAACCAGGGAGATTTTGATCGCGCCGACGAGTATTATCGGGTGGCCCTGGAACGCGGAGCACCGGAAGCGCTCGTGTTTTTCGCACGTGGCGTCAATGCCTTTGCCAACGACATGTTTGACGATGCAGTACAGTTCCTCGAGCGGGCATCAGACCGGGATCCTGCTGCATTCGGTGATCGTGCCGAGCAACTCATTACCCGAATCGGCAACTAAACCCTTCTGTCCGCCGCCGCCCGGGGTGGCGGACTGCAGAGCCGGCTCAGTCGAACACACCCTCTTCCAGGTACCTGCGCTTTCGTTTCAACAGAAAGGCAATACCGTGCTCGACATCGCGATTTGCCGGAACAAGCGGTCGAAGGAAGGTCTTTACAAGCGCGAAGGCGTCAGGAAACGGAACACGACGCTTCATGTCCAGTCCCGAGTATCCAAGGAGATAATCCCCACACAGGTACGCGATGCACATATCCCGCCCCGGCGTTTCGTTCTTCGCGCGCTCGTCAAGTTTCGCTATCGAGTACAATAAGCGCATGCGATACTCTTTCTGCGACAGATATGTACCGCATCCCGGAAGAAGGTACTGCAGCATGTCGTATCGGATTGCCCGTTCAAATACCTCGTGCGCTCGCCCCGACTGCAGAATCTTGAACAGTTCCTCGGTCATCCGTGACGGGGATACGTCTGCAAGCAGATGAACCGACTTCACGAGCGCCCGATTCAACGGACGCACTATGCGGAATCCGGTCGAGACCGAGTACTTGACCGCACGGATCATTCGAACGGGATCTTCTGAAAAAATCCGGTCCACCGGGATTACGGGTTTCAGCCGCTTTGCTTTCACGTCCTTGAAACCACCGACGTAGTCTATGATGGAGTTTTTCAGCGGGCAGTAATACAGGGCGTTGAGACTGAAGTCCCGCCGAAGAGCGTCCTCTTCGATATCGCCGTAGATGTTCTGGAAGCCCTCGCTGTCCCTCGATCTGAAGGTCGACACTTCGATTATTTTGTCGTTTGCAAAGTATACGTGAACAAGTCTGAATCGTTTCCCGATGACCCGGGAGTTTCTGAACAGTTTGCGGATGCGCCCGGGTGGAGCATCGGTAGCGATATCAAAGTCCTTTGGCGTAATACCAACAAGAAGATCGCGTACTGCCCCTCCGACAATATATGCCTCATGGCCGGAGGAGCTCAGACGGCGAATAATCTTGACCGCGTCCTGATCTATGTGTGAAACATCAATGTCGTGCTCGGCCGCGGTATATATGTTCGCCTGCCGGACAACCGATCCATTTTCCAGGGTTTTATATCGTGTTAACAAGGAAATCCTGCGCCTGTTTCGAAATTTAGTCTATGCGTACGCTCTATACTACACCGTCTCGGGACTGCCCGGTCAAGGAACCGGACGGGCACGTCACGTCAGGATCGTCGTGCGAGCTCGAGGCGCATCGCATTCGTCATGCTGTGTATGGCAACTGCTGCTGAACCTTCAGGGTTTCGTCGTACCACGGGTACACCAGCATCCCCTGCGGGGACCACATCGCCGTCCATTGGTATGGTACCTAGAAACGGAACGTCGAGCTCGGCAGCCGCGCGTCGTCCACCACCGCTACCGAAGATCTTTGGTCCGTCTGCAGGGTCGCTCATGTTTTCCACCATTCCGAGTACTGGCACACCTGCTTTACGGGCAAAATCAAC
>SKKC01000109.1 GCA_007121695.1 Spirochaetales bacterium
GGTATGGATCGCGGTGGCATCGGCGCTGATCTTCTGGTCCGTGTCGAGCGAGAGCAGGAAGTAGACCGTGTCGCCCGGAGAGAACTCATACTCGCTCGCGCAGCGGATTCCACCACGGCTGATGTCCAGTATGTCTCCTGAACGCCAGCGCTCGTAGCCGTGGCGCATCTGAACGAGCTGGGAAATGCTGCAGCGTGGACTGACTCTCTGATCCTGCCTCACACACCCAGAGTACTCCCGATGTGTGTGCGTTCGCAAGTACCTTCAATCAGTCGCGTTTTTTCGGTGGCATGACAATGCCTTCCGCGTGCAGCACCTGTTCGTCGTGCTGGTTCATGCACGCTGCCTCGAATCGTACCCGGTTTCGCGCGGGATCTGCTTCTACAATCGTGACCGAGGCCTCAATCGTGTCCTGTATGTAGACCGGTTTCATGAACGAGACTGATTCCGAAACGAAGATTGTGCCCGGACCGGGCAGCTGTGTTCCGAGAATGTTCGAGACAAGGCTGACTGTCAACATGCCGTGTGCGATGCGACGTTTGAAGAAGGTTCCCTCTGCGTAGGCCTCGTTCACGTGCGCCGGATTAAAGTCCCCGGTGACAGCAGCAAACTGGTATATGTCTGTTTCGCTTATCGTCTTCGAGAAGTACGCAGTGTCGCCGATCTGCAACTCGTCTATGCTTTTGCCAAGGATTTCCTGAAATGCCATGATGTACTCCTCTTAGGTCAGATCGTCGAACGGTACGGGTGGGACTATGGTTCCCGAAGCCGACATAACCATCTCGCCGTGCTGGTTCGTCGCCTCGGCGGCGAAATCGACTTCGTTGTTCCCGCTTCGAATCTCGGTCAGGCGCAGACCGACTTCGATGGTGTCTCCGACGTAGACAGGCTTCACGAAACGTACGGACTGCCGCGTCATGGTAGACCCGTAGCCTGGCAGGCGCATGCCGATAATGTTGGTAATAAAACTGGCAGTAAGCATTCCGTGAGCGATACGGCGGCCGTAGCGGGTTTTCCGGGCAAACTCTTCGTTGATCGGCAGCTGATTCACATCACCGGTTACGCCGGCAAAGAGAAGCATGTCGGCGTCCGAGAAGGTTTTTGCGAAGTAGGCGCTATCGCCGACCGACAGCTCGTCTATGGTCTTTCCGATACGCGCGATCATGAACGTACCCCCTCCTCGGTATCCGGTGTAAAGGGTTCCGGGGGGACAATTTCGCTCTCCCCGCTGACGACAGTTTCCCCGAGCTGGTTCGTGCAGGTCAGTTCCAGCCAGACCCTGTTCTTCCTGCCGTCGATGCGCGTGACCACGAGTTTTGCCTGTATGGTGTCGTTAATGAACACAGGCTTGTGAAACACGAGATCCTGCGCCGTGTGGACCGTCCCGTTACCGGGATACTGTGTACCGAGCACTTTGGAGACCAGTCCGGCCACCAGCATCTGCGGAACCGTCCGGTGCCCGTGGGCGGTCCGCGAGGCAAAGACCTTGTTGACGTGTGTCGGGTTAAAGTTACCGATGATCCCGCAAAACTGGTATATGTCGGCTTCCGTCAACGTCTTCCAGAACGACGCGGTGTCGCCGACGTGCATCTGGTCTATGGTCAACCCGATGCTGTCCTCGATGCTTACGATCTGCATGCCTACACTCCTATGGTACTGAACCCGCCGTCCACGTGGTACACGTAGCCGGTCAACGCGCGGGCGTCGTCGCTGACGAGAAAGGCCGCGAGCGCACCAACGTCGTTCGTGCCCAGTTCGCTGTAGTTCGCGACGCGCTTGTCCGCTTCCTGAATAAGCTCGTCAAAGTCCTTCAGCCCTCCGGCAGCCCGGGTCTTCAGCGGCCCCGGCGACAGACAGTTCACCCGGATGCGTTTCTCCGATAGTTCTGCCGCAAGGTAGCGGCTGCTGCACTCGAGCGCGGCCTTCGCAGGCCCCATGACTCCATAGTTCCGGACAACCTTCTCCGCACCGAAATAGGTCATGCTCAGTATGCTGCCGCCCTGTTTCATGAGCGGTTCGGCGAGTCGAGTCATGCGAAGCAGCGAGTGGCAGGAAACATCCATGGCCTGAAGAAACCCGTCGAGCGAACAGTCGACCAGCCTGCCGTGCAGGTCGTCCAGCGGTGCGAATGCAATTGAGTGCACCAGAAAATCGAGAGTTCCCCACTGCTCTTCAATCCGGGCAAACACGTTCTCGAGCTCTCCATCCGTCTGCACGTTGCAGGGCAGAATAAGTTGTGATGAAACGTTCTCGGCGAGAGGACGTACGAAACGTTCGGCTTTCTCGTTCAGGTAGGTAACCGCAAGTTCGGCACCTTCTGCGTGAAATGCTTTCGCGCACCCATAGGCAATGCTGTGTTCGTTTGCGATCCCGACAATCAGTCCCTTCTTTCCTTCCAGTCTCCGACTCATACAACCTCCAACGGATCTCTCATATAATGAGAGGTGATTCACCCATCATAGTTTTATGTGATTGCGATCACAACCCCGAAACGACCCGTGCGATGCAAATTCTGCTTGCGAATTCGGGTATTCTGACCTGATAATTCGACACGAACAGTTGTGTGGAGGGACCGTACGTGAATATTCCGAATGCCTTGTCGCTGTTTCGGCTTCTTGGTGTGCCGCTTCTGTACCCGCTGGCGGTACAGGAGAATCCAGCCCTGTTTCTCGGCTGGTTTATTCTTCTGGGAATGACGGACTTTGTAGATGGAAAACTGGCGCGGGCCTGGAATCAGACCAGCGTGCTCGGATCATTTCTCGATTCAATCGCCGACCTTGCGTATTACCTGTCTGCGGCGTACTTCATGATTACGCTCTTTCCACACTACATCGCACCCAATATTCCCGTTCTGATTGGTTTCTTCGTCATATTCGCCGGGTCCATGATTATTCCGCTTGTGAAGTTCGGGAAAGTTATTTTTCTTCACACCACACTGACGCGCCTGAACGGAGTGCTGGTCTTCTTTCTGGTCTGTGGCTCGTTTCTCTTTGATACCACGCTCATGATCACCGGCATTCTCGGCATTTATTACATTGCGTATTTCGAAATTTACGTTATTTTTCTGAAGTACGGGGAAGTTGACCGGGACACCCGGTCAATCTTCAAGGCCAACGCAATGTACCGCGACGGAGGGGTGGATCGCGTTAAACCCGCTGTGTAAGCCTGGCCTCGGCGTCCCGACTCGCCTGGTCTATTCGGTCGAGTTCGTCCGCGCTCAGCTGCAGCTTCAGGGCGTCGGCATTCGATTGTGCCTGAGACACGGAGCTCGCACCCGGTATTGCCACGACCGTTTCCCCATGTCGCTGTACCGTCCACGCGAGGGCGACCTGCGCAGCGCTCGCCCCGTGGGCCGATCCGACGTCCCGAAGCGTTTCTACGAGCGCCCTGCTTGCCGCAAGCCCGACCGGTTTGAATCGCTTCATCCATTTCCTGGGTCCGGAGGTTTTTCGAATATCCTGCTCTCCATGATACTTGCCGGTCAGCACGCCCTGCGCGAGCGGTGAATACGCGATAATCGTTATCCCGAGTTCCTGCGCTGTTTCCAGAATTCCGTTTCGCTCAATCTCCCGGTCGAGCAGGCTGTAGCGGACCTGATTCGAGGCCAGCGGTATGTCCATGGAGGCCATGACCGTGTGTGCCGTACGCATTGCCTTCGCGGAAAAGTTGCTCACACCTGCCGCCTGTATCAGCCCCTTCTGTACAAGCGTCGCCATTTCTCGTGCCTGGCGTGTTACCGAGGAAAGGCTGAAGGGCTGGTGAATCTGGTGCAGATCCACAGGGTATCCGCCCATTCGTTTCTGTCGCTCGGGGAAGGTCTTTGCGATGGACCCGGCGGTGCGAAGGGCGGGCCACCACTTGTCTGCGATAACGACCGACCCTGCTTCTACCCGCAGCGCGGCGAGCGCGGCAGACAGCGCCTCTTCCGACGCGCCCTTCCCGTAGATCTCTGCCGTGTCGAACCAGTTAATGCCGCCCTCTATGGACAGACGAACGATTTCCGTTACGACATCCGACGTGAGCGTGGGCCAGTACTTTCCGACCATGCCCTGGCCCCGTGAAAACTGCCAGCACCCGAGGCCCACGGGCGTAATCTGAACTGCGGTTTTTCCAAGTGAATACGTATGCATACCCGCAATATACGAAACACACCGTACGAAAAGCCAGCAGTCGGCGCGTAAACGGCACTACTCCGGTCGGAGCTATTCAGGCCGGAGAATGTGGCGCATACGCCAGATCTTCAGCCCCTTGAAACTGTCGGCTGACACGAAACAGTGGCGGAATCCATCCGGGCAACGGCTGACTACCGGTTCTGTCGCGACAAACTGCCCGGGCTCGGCGTGCATGCTGCCGAGGTGGAACAGATAATTGATTGTGTCCGAAACAAGCGTTTCCCGCTTTACCCCCTGCTCGAACACGACGTTCCCGACATGCAGCGCAAGCCGGTACCGCTCTGTCAGATAGTTTGTACGGGTCTCTGCCTGCCAGAACATACCTCGCAGGTACACATGAATTGTTCCGGTAACCGCATCGGCGTTGGTCCCGTCGAACGGAAAAAGAACGATCCCGGCACGATCCTTCCAGAACCACACACGACCGTGATAGGGCTCCACCGCTTCGGCGAGCGCACCCCGAAACGCTTCAATCGAGTCGCGGACGAGTTCCGGTCTCGTGTCTTTTCGCAGCGTGTCGTCCAGGTCGACTCCAGCGTACAGCAACCCGAAGGTGTACTCCTGACCACTCTGAATCTGCGACCAGTCCGGGGGA
>SKKC01000400.1 GCA_007121695.1 Spirochaetales bacterium
CTGTCGACGAGGTTGCCGTCTGCGTCGAAGAGCAGGCTCGTTGGTGTGCCCCGTATCGAAAACAGCGAAGCGGCACGCCCATCCGGATCGAGAGCCGTCGTATAGGTAACACCCCACTCGTCGACAAAATCCCGAACGTCGCGTATCGATGATTCACTGGCTGTCAGATTGACCCCGATTACTTCGATGCTCCCCTGGTGCCGATCTGAGAGGGCTCGTTTCACCTGCGTCTCACTCCGACACGGAACGCACCACGTGGCCCAGAAATTCACAAGTCGGGGCACGTCGGATGGTTCACCGAGTACGACAGTCCTTCCGTCGAGAGTACTCAGCTGTATCCGCGAAGGCGGAGGCTCGGTCGCCGACGCACTCGACACGGCGCGTATCGTCACCGAGGAACCAACGGTAAGCATGACAGCAGTCGCGGCAAACAGTCCAAGGTACGGCCCGAGTTCCGCCCATACCGCACCATCGCGACGCACACGCAGCACGCCGTACGCGATTGCAGCGATGCACCCGATAACAATGCCTGCCGTCCCACCGGGTGCGAACAGGGCCACGCGAGGATCACGTACAACCGACTCCCAGAGCACAAAAACCGGCGTGAGTTTCCAGCCGACGAAAAACGCAAATATGGCACCGAGCACAACATCCACGGCGTATCGGCGAGTATCGGTCGGTCCCAAGGGTAGCCAGCGTACAAGCAGTACTGAAACCAGCAGCGCAAACATGGGAATAGCGAGACGCAGCGGGATAACGAGCGGTCCAAGAGCGATTTCTGTTATATTCATATGATCCCCATATCTTAGCCCGCCGGTTCGCGATTTGACTACGGCGACTCACGGTAATATTTTCGAAAGGGGAGGAACAAACATGAGCGATACACGCAATGAATATGTTGAAAAACTGAAGAACAAGATCGACGAGCTTAACAGCGAAATAGAAAAAATCGAGCTCAAGGCCGATCAGGCGAGCACGGAAACGAAGGTAAAGTTCGAAAAACAGAAGGCTGAGCTTCGTTCCCGGCAGAAAGAGGTAGAGTCCCGGCTCGAAGAGCTGAAATCCGCGTCTGACGCAGCCTGGGAAGATCTGAAAAGTGGGGCCGACCTCGCCTGGGATGCCCTGAGCAACGCGGTCAAATCGGCGAAAAACCACTTCGAGTAGTGGCTGACTGTGGCTCACGACGCGCTCCGGCAGCAGGCGACGCAACGCACGAACGTAACCCTCGCGGGCTTGCGGATTCTTCTGTGGTGGGCTGTTGCGAACATCACCTTCGGGGTTCTCCTGCGCGTACTTCCCGGTGTCGGGAATAATGCATTCTGGGAAATGACGGCACTGTGGAACGTGGTGAATCTGTTCCTGGCTGCCGGCGGGCTGCGTCGCGCGAAGCACACCGCGCAGGCTGCAAGCCTGCACGGAGAGATTGCCTCGATACACAGGCTGGAGAAAACGCTTCTCTTTAACGCAGGACTGGATGTCGGATACGTGCTGTTCGGTGTGCTGCTTACCCAGCTGTCGGTCGACGCCCTTCAGTCGTCACTTCCCGGCTGGGGCTACGCGATCATTGTACAGGGCTTGTTCCTGTTCGTGTTCGACCTCGGTTTCGCGGGCCGCTTGTCGCGAATACGCTTCTACGAGAGTATTCTCACGTCTGTTCCGGAATAGCTGGCCGGGAGTCTGTTTCGGTTCGGAAGGCCTGTACACTTTCTGCCAGCTGTACTGCCTGCGCCGACAGCTCCTCTGCCATGGAGGCCATCTGTTCCGACGCGCTGGCGTTTTTTTGTACGACACCGTCAAGCTGCTGTATAGCGCCGGTGATCTGACTCGATCCGGAACTCTGCTCCCTCATTGCAGCGCTTATCTCCCGCACAAGCTCCGCGGTATTTCGTATATTGGGAAGCATGTCCTGCAGAAGCGTTCCGGTCGTGTCAGCGGTCTGTACGCTCTGCACCGACAGCTCGTGAATCTCGGCAGCAGCGCGCTGACTTCGCTCCGCAAGCTTTCGCACCTCGGATGCGACTACGGCAAAACCCTTCCCCTGCTCTCCGGCGCGGGCGGCCTCTATGGCTGCGTTCAGCGCGAGCAGGTTCGTGTTTCGAGCGATTTCTTCGATAACGCTGATTTTTTCCGCGATACTTCGCATGGCAGACACCGTCTCTGCGACAGCCTGACCGCTCTGCTCGGCCTGTTCGGCTGACTTCAGCGCGCTTCGCTCGGTTTCGTCGGCATTCAGCGCGGTCTGCTGAATGTTCGAACCCATTTGTTCCATGGATGATGAAATTTCCTGAACTGACGCAGCCTGCTGTGTCGCCCCGTCGGACAGAACCTGCGCGGTGTCTGAAAGCTCTCCGCTCCCCTGAGACACACCATCGCTAATGACCCGTATATCGGCAATCGCCGTTCGCAGGCGTTCGACCATCGCCCCGACTGCGTTCAGGATCTGTCCTGCTTCATCATTCTTCTCGGTACGGAGCGTGGACGTCAGATCACCAGACGCCGTTCGTTCGGATGCTTCGATGACCGACTTGAAGGGGCGGAACGCTCGAGTAATAAACACGAAGAGAAACCCGATTGCCACAACCGCGATTGCCAGAAGAATTGCGACTGAAAGCACAAGCTGGCGTATCATGTCGGACATGGCCGCCTGACGATCTATCATGATAACTGCAGTGCCAATGACCCTGTCCGCGTAGTCGCGAAGCGGCAGCTCGTGTACGAAAAACATGCGGTCGTCGACTGTGTACTGTGTGGTCCCGGGAACAAACCCGCGCATCAGATCCCGAGCAAGGGTACCCGAAAACGAATAGAACACCGTTTCGTCGACGATAATGTCGTCGGGTTCCGTATCGAAGCGCCTTGCCTGCTGAAATATGTCGGAAAGAATACCTATTGAGTACTCAACCCCGAAGGTCTGCTCGAGATTATTAAATACCGATGCGACCGAACCGCCAAACTCGACGCTCCCGATATGCCGTCCATCGGACGTCACGACCGGATGCACAACCCGCGTGCCGGGTCCGCCGCGACCGACCTCGAGACCGAGAACCGGCTCAACGCGACGATTTGCCTCGACAACCGTACGCCGAAAGGCAGACAGATCGTCATCGAAGTTTTCAGGCGCGTGAAGGCGAAGAAAACTGGTGGCGGGTTGTACGTGAAACTGAAACTGGGCAATACCGAAATCGCGTCTGAGAACCGCGAAGTATTCGGTAAACATCTCTGAAAGCGCTTCACGGTCTCGCTGATCGAAAAGCTCGACAACACGCTCGTTTTCGAGAATGGTGCTCACGGTCAGAGAAAGAAAGTTCAGCTCGCTCTCGAGTGTCGTCTGAAACGTCTGCTCTATCTGATCGAACAGGGTTGCGTTCGACTGCTGCAACTCCCGTTGAAAGGAGGTGTACTGCACAAGAACCGTGCCTGCGGTAAAAAGCAGGACTGCTGCAGATACGATATATAAGGTTTTCGCCCGTATTGAAAGAGATCGGTGTGCCATACACCCTCCTTGTACGATCCGGCTGGCCTCGAGGCTTCTTGAAACGTAGCAGGATGAATGCATTTTCACAAGTACTTCGAGGGAATAGCGAGTTTTGACCTATACCGCTGAAAATTCCTGCCGTACAATTGAGTAATGGAGTTTACGATCTGTTCGCTAATCATGGTCGTATCGATTCTACTCCAGTTTGCGTCAGCGCTCGTCGCGCTGTTCCTTATTGTTCGCTCGGGATACTACCTCCCCTGGATCGCGATTTCGACAGCCGTACTCCTGATGGGTATCCGACGCCTCACGAGCTTTCTGCTGTTCATACAGACAGCTCACGACTGTCAGTCGCAAATTGTCCCTGAATCGATAGCGCTACTGATTTCCGCATTAATGTTCACAGGACTTGTATTTCTTTCGCCTGCCTTCAGGCTCCTCCGGGAACAGCACGCGAAGGAACTGGAGAACAAGGATCTTCTTATACGGGAAACGCACCATCACGTCAAAAACGATCTGCAGCTTCTGCAGAGTCTGATACGGCTGCAGGAGTCCGATACACAGTCAAGCGGCGGTGCCGAACTCCTACGCGATCTGTCCAGTCGAATCAGCGTAATTTCCGTACTGCACCAGAAACTTTACCAGCAACAGAACATCGATTTTTCCGATTACATCCGGAGCATCGTTTCGACGATACAGTCGGTTCAGGGAAATACACAGCTGCGTTTCGACGTGCGTGTTCCACAGAACATTCAATTGTCGATATCCGCGACGCTGCAACTCGGTCTGATCGTAAACGAGGCAGTCACGAACGCCTGCAAGCACGCGACAGACGGCATCGATTCTCCTGTCGTGACTATTCAGGCACACACTTCGGATCGGACCCTGACGCTACACATACGGGATAACGGCCCCGGTATTCCCGAAGAGGTACTTCGCGACCATTCCAGAAGCTTCGGATTAACGATTATCGAAAGCATAGGCAGTGGGCCAGGCTGGAGCTGCTCGATTACGAACGAGAATGGGGCCCGAGTCACGCTGTCGCTGCCTCTTGATTCGTGACCAGGGGCGTTTTCGCTGGCCCGTTCCCCTCGTTGAAGAAGCTATGCCGTGAGTGTATAATTAGCGTTGCAAGCATTGCTGTCACACAGGAGGAGATCATGGCTACGTTAACCATACGGAACCTTGACGACGAACTGAAATCTCGTCTGCGGATACGCGCTGCTCGACATGATCACTCGATGGAAGAGGAAGCGAGATCGATCCTCCGAACTGCATTGTCGGATTCGGA
>SKKC01000229.1 GCA_007121695.1 Spirochaetales bacterium
AAAAGAAGTCGACCGAACCAACGCCGGAGCCGGAGCCTGAAAAAGCTCAGGCAGAGCCCGCTTCCGACGAAGATTCTGTTGTAGAAGTCGAAGCAAACGACGACACGGTCGACGATGCGACAACGGACAAGAGTTGACAAGACAGATAGATACACCACGGGCTGCCGTTACCGGCAGCCTTTTTTTTGCCCGGTTCCGATAGCTTCTACAAGGTGGCAGCGTGTGTGCCGATATTGTGAACAGGCGCGACATCTATGGTTGACATACCCAGGATACGTGTTTCGATAATGGCGCACTTCCGGCGTAAGGGGGATTGTGATATCGTGGGATATAGTACCGATCCATATACCTGTCCAAATTAGGCGTGCACAAAAAGTGATATGAGGCCCGTAGTAAAAGTCAGTCTGAGTCTGCTTCTCGCTGTCGTTTTTTTCAGTATATTTGCGTTCCTCGCGTTTTCGGGCCTGTTCGAGGTTATCGAAACCACCTTTTTCAGCCCGCGTGTATTCGCGCAGTATCGGACAACGCTATCCCGCACCGCCAACCAGATAGAGGCATTCCATTCGGATCAACTCCAGAGGCTCGAGGCGGTATTGTCAAACGATAGCATGAGAACCGTTTTTCGCGCGAACCAGAGCCAGACCGATATACTCACGCGCGATCAGCTGATTTCTCGCTTGCGCGGCGAACAGACGGGTTTCGAGTTTGTTCAGTTCTTCGACCTCGACGCGACTCGTCTACATTTCAGCTCTCGTAGTTCAGATTTCTCCGGAACCGGTGTACAGCGAGTGTACGTACCGCTTGAGGAACTTCCGGAGCGTGAGACGGTTGTTCCGCTCGTGCAATCGTCTCCAACGAACAGCGACGTACTTCTGTACCCCGACCGGAATTTCTTCGTGTACAGGGTTTCCATTAACGACACAGAAGGGATTCTGAGAGGTGTAGCCCTCTTTTTCTACAATGCCTTTGGCCTTAGTAATCGTCTGATTCAGAACGGATATATGAGAACAGGTACGGTCGTACACATTATCACCGACGACGCACTGCTGGTCGGGGTTGAACGTGGCGAATCCGTTAATCTCGCCGAACAGATACGTCCGACTCTGGAGGGAGAGGGAGAGCAGGCGTTTCGTGTTGAAACCGACGATGGCGTTCAGTTTCTTGTCCCGCAGATCGTTCATGGCGAAACCCGTCTTGCCACGATTGCTCCGTTGCAGGAGTTTCTTATTGGTTCGCACCTGCAGGTAATCATTCTGGTCGGCGTATTTCTTACAGCGTTTCTACTCATTTTCCTGCTGCTCAATATTCGGCAGGATTCGACGCTTCTGCTATCGGAACGAATAAAGCGGCTGCAGATATCGCTCCTGAAAGAATACGTCGAGAACAGGAACGAGATAGATTTCGACCGGTGGCAGGCTGAGTTACGGTCGCGGAAACCGGAAGTAGTGAAACGAATCCGACGCGGCGTCGGGCGCGTTCGTCGTTCGGAAAAGGACGAGCTTGATCAACTTGCAGAGCGCGGTTGGGAGGAAATCGTCGAGCTGCTGTCAAGACGTGCGTCAGCCCCATCGGACGGAGCCGTGGACATGGCCCGGATAGAGCAGATGATTGAGCGTGTGTTACAGAATCTCCCGGCAAGGGTTCGGGGAACAGAAGGAATGGCCGGAACCGCAACTGCTGCGTCGGACCCGGAACAGCGTGCCCTGCCGGACCCTGGCAGTAGCGGCTCGGAAGCATCCTCCGAACTGGAGGAGCTGGGCGAGATTGAGGAAGCCGAAGAAGTAGAAGAGATCGCCGAGCTTGACGAGACAGACGAGCTCGAACAAATCGAAGAGGCGGAATCGGTAGACGATCTTGAAGAGATCGAGGAAGCCGGCGAACTCGAAGAGTTTGAGGAACTTGACGTAGTTGAAGCTGGGGCAGAAGGCGAAGATCTCGAAGAAGTTGAGGAGATCGCTGATCGCGACGAGGCAGATGAGCTTGAAGAGGTCGAAGAAGCCGAAGAGCTTGATGACCTGGACGAGATCGAGGAAGCAACCGAACTTGAGGAAGTCGAAGAAGTGGACGAAGTCGCTGAACTCGACGAGGCAGATGAACTGGAAGAGGTCGATGCAGTCGATGTCACAGACGATGTAGACGATCTTGAAGAGATCGAGGACGTAGCCGAGCTTGAAGACGCGGAGGAAATCGAAGAAGTTGACGACGTCGAGGGCATAGAAGAGGCCGGTGAAGCCGATGAGCTTGATGCGCTTGAGGAAGTCGAGGAAATCGAAGAAATCGAAGCGGCAGACGATACGGAAGAGATCGAGGAAGTCGCCGAGCTCGAAGAGGTTGAGGAACTCGAAGAGACCGTAGAAGCCGATGACATCGACGATCTGGAAGAGATCGAGGAAGTCGTGGAGCTCGACGATGCAGACGAAGCCGAACCTCTTGTCGAACTGTCCGGGGGTCGGTCGAACGAAAGCGTCGGGTCCCTGTCTTTCGCCAGCCGCAGTGGTAAGCCGGGCGCTCCGGTGTGGGAGTTCACCCAGGCAGCAGTTGAGCAGGAACTGGAGGCAATCACGAATCAGGAGCTTGCGGATGTAGAAGGCGGCAAAATTGATTCGCAGGATCCGGTTGCTCCCCGTATTGCCGAACTCAGCGGATTTGAACTGGTTGAGCGTGATGAGTTTCTGCGCCTGGTCGGTTCGTCGAGCGTTATCGAGGAAACCGAAGGGGTGTATCGTATTGATACTGCCTTGTACGAGCGAGCGAGTGGTGGTACAGGACCAATCGAGGCGCACACGCTCGGTAGATCCGAGGGTAACGCGTCGGATTACTGGTACGACGACGACCTTATACTTTTGGGACCGACATCCGTAGCACCGGCGCGTCACGCTGTTGCCGCAGAAAAGACATACGAAGCTTCGCAGGAATATCGTTCACCAACAACGGGCAGGACCGCAGGCGCTCGATCGGGCGAATCAGACGATGGCGACGCGATAATCAGATCCTGTGTGTTTGGTCTCGATTATGATCGTTATCTTGAAGGGTTTCGCCCGGACGATGGGGGAGTAATGCGGTCGCTGGTCTATTTTACGAGATCCGCGAATGCCCGCTCAGCGCTCCTCGCGGTCTCCGAGAACGAGTCCTTCACGGTCACGTATCAGCTCGGCGTCGATGATTCGTGCGATGGACGTCTTTCGGTGGATGCAGGAAGCGAACTCAACAGTCAGGTGATGCAGACTGGTTCGGCGCTGTCGCTCGACGTGTCGCTGGCCGAGATACCGGGCGTTAAGGCCGGTTGCGAAACGTCGCATCTTGAAGCGTTTACACCAGTTGTTTTCCTGCCGGTTGGTTTTCGGGGAAAGTCAGGCTATCTGATCATGTCCATGTACCCGGAAAGCGGCTCAATCTCCGATATTATTTCCCGGGTTCGGACGAACGCACATTTTCCACAGGGACAGTAGCGCCGTCCGTGAGGGCCCGACGCAGGCCATCGCTCAAAAGCTCTTTCGCCTGTAAGTCTACATCGTGTCGAGTACCGTGCGCCGATAGTTCTACGAGCAGGTCATCGAGACAAGAGACGCTGTCGGGAAGGGCAAAGAACTGATCCTGGGATTCCGCATACCCGTACAGGTACGAGGAGGCGTCAGGATAGCGGGCGCGGCCGTAGACCTTCAGATCAGACCAGGGTATCTGAACCTTGTCGCCACTCGGAGTTTGCACAGTCAGATGTTCGTCCAGCGTTTCAAGATAGCTTGAGGTATGCGCCTTGAGCATGCGTCGAAAGCGGTATGCGCCGTATGCACCGACGAGCGAAAGAAACAGCGCAGGACCGACGGCCCCTCGCGATGCTGCGAGAAATACCGAGACTACCAGGACCACGCCGACGACACCAAGCAGTGTCATCATCTTCCTGAATCTCGGATCCAACCGAACGTCGTATCTGTACACCATACCGGGACCGCCTGTTTGCGTGTTTCGTGATAATGCCGTAGGATACGGCCCAACGAACGGGTGGTCAACCAACCCGAAAGCAAGAACACGAAATGCATGCACATACGAATGAAACGGAATTGACAATCTATACAGACGGCGGCTGCCACGGTAACCCGGGACCAGGCGGTTGGGCGTTTGTTCTGTCGGGTCAACAGGTCAGAACGGAACGATATGGGTCGGCACGCGAGACCACGAACAATCGAATGGAGCTTATGGCGGTCATTCAGGCACTGGAGTTGGTCGAACAGATCGCTTCTGCCGAAACCCCCGTCGAAGTATATACCGACTCGCAGTATGTCAGGAACGGCATTACCCAGTGGATCCATACGTGGGTCAGAAATGGCTGGCGAACCGCCTCTAAAAAGCCCGTGAAAAACCAGGATCTCTGGCAGACACTCCACGATTTGGTGAATCGACTAACGGTGAGCTGGAACTGGGTGAAGGGACACGCGGGTCACGAACAGAACGAACGGTGCGACGCGCTCGTACAACAGGCGATATCTGAAATCGAGGACTGAAATTTCCCGTTTCTGAAAAGCAGATAGCGAGTATCGCGCGTATAGGTAATCAGGAGGGTACATGAAACTCTTTGCCTATGCGCACGAAGGTTTTTCCGGCTCGATTGTCACGATTGAGGTCGATCTTCGTGCTGGAATACCGGGGACGGATATTGTGGGTCTTCCGGGCGCAGCCATACGGGAGGCGCGCGAGCGCGTCCGCGCCTCGATTCGTAACTCAGGGTATCAGTACCCTCGCGATCGGGTGCTCGTTAATCTC
>SKKC01000346.1 GCA_007121695.1 Spirochaetales bacterium
ACTGCGTCGACAGCTGCGACCGTCAGATGCGCGTGTGCCGGGGGATGCAGAAGCGTCGTTTCCTGAGCGGAATGCAGACACACGTCGTTGTGCAGGGAGGCGCCAGGTTCGGCAACGCGAAATCCACGTGATGTCAGGTGATGCACGAGCGTGTGAGGCTTTACCGAGCGGATCAGCCGGTGAATGGGATGAAAGCTCATTCCGGAACCGTGCAGATTTACCACTTCGACAAGAGCATAGCGTGCGGGGTGGTCGGGAGGAGCGCCGTGCTCCTTCAGCGTTTGCCAGTAGGTGCGCGCAGACGCCAGACTGTGGTTGCCGTCGCCGACCGGAAAGAGAAGTGGCGTGTCAGTGCCATACCTGGCCCGGATGCGTTCGGGCTCGACAAGTGTCGCAAGACGGCGGGCCACCTCGCTGAAATGTGTATCATTCGAGAGCATGTATCCGGAAATCCTGCCACCACCGAGCATCAGGTCTGTATCGTACACCTGCGGCAGTTCTTTTTTTATCCGGTTCAGATACTCAAAAACCACATTCTCCGCGTCATCGATCATGACCATTATGTGTGGAAGTTCTATCGCTGCTCCTTCACGAATGCGTACTCTCGGTGGCAGACGTTCAAGAATGGTTTTTTCCGTTGCCCGAACAAGCGATGTCGAATCAGGTGAAAAATCATAGGCTTCCAGGTCAAGCGCCACTACAAGCCCGTGTCGAAGGCTCGTATCAGGGAGCATGCGTTCGGTCAGAATAAAGCAATGCCCCAGATTTTGAAGTACTCCGTCGGATACATAGTTCAATGCCGTCGACTGTACTGAATTGATACGTTCCGCGACATCCGACTCGTCAAGGTATATCTCGGGCAGTATGCAATGCAGGGTCGAAGGGGCGTCGCCGACCAGGGAAGCGACCTCATCCCAGTACTCGGGCTCACTCGTAAACTGATCGCAGGCTATGACCGCGAATTTCCGCAGGTTCACCCCTGCAGAGGGGATCAGAATCTCTGGAACCGCTACTCCAAGAGATGAAAAAGTCTCAATAGCGTCGTCTGTACGTTGTGTCGACATGTCAGGAATTATATCAGTACCGACGGGAAGTGATAACTGTCTGCGAGTCTGTGTGGTGGACGGTACTGTCGGCCCGAAAGGTTTCCCTCAGAAAGTCGCCGTGAAAAAACAGAAACTCCGTCAGATGAAACTGCACCCCTCCGAAAAAACGATCCCTGAGTGCGATGGCCTCACGACCTATATAGCGGTAATGCCAGCTTTCGTGCATGTAACCGGTAATGTCCTCGAGTCCAGGTGGATAGCTCATCGAGAAGCCGAATGTCGAGGCGTGTTCGGTCAGCCACTGGTCCTGCGGTGTATTGTCGAAACGGCGTCCAACCGGAAAAAAGTCGACTGTTGTACCGAGTTGATGCTCACTGTGCCCGGGTGGCGCCACGAGCTGCTGTGTTGCGCGAAACCCGAATCTGACTATGTGCTCGGCGTACAGCTCTTCCTGCATGGCAAAGTCACGAAACGCGCTCGATATCGCAAGGCGCACTCCGTCCTGGAGTGCGGCATCGACGAGTTCCTGGAGTGCCATCGCAGCGGGTGCGGCAAGCCGGTCGTCGGCGGCATATACGGGAATGCCCGGATGCTGTTCCAGCAGGTTCACGAGATCTTCGGGCGTATGCAGATGCGACAGTCCGTGCGTTCGATCGACGTGACGGGTGAGTTCCAGCCCGGATTCGATCACTGCGGCCGTCATTTCCAGAAACACCGACGGATCACGCAGCACACGAGCCTGGACTTCGAGTGGCAGACCGAAGACCATGTCGCGAAACTCCTGCGGAGTCATCGCAAACTGCGGATGAATAGACCCGCGACCGAACAGCGAGACGGGCACAAGTACCAGGAGAAAAAGCCAAAGGCGAAGCGTATGCGCTGCTGTTCTGCTCAAAAAACCTCCGCAATCACATCTTCCATGCTGGAAACAGGCACGAATCGTATACCTTTTTTTACATGTTCAGGAATCTCTTCAAGGTCCTTTTCGTTGGCTTTGGGGAAGATGACGGTTTTTATGTTCGAGCGCTTGGCCGCAACCGTTTTTTCTTTCAATCCACCAATCGGCAACACTGCTCCAAGCAGTGAAAGTTCCCCGGTCATCGCCACATGCTTTCGTATCCGTTTCGAGCGGGCGAGGCTCAGCAGGGTGGTGGCCATAGTGATTCCCGCAGATGGACCATCTTTCGGTATTGCACCGGCTGGAATGTGCAGATGTATGCTGTGTGTATCGAAGAAGTTCGGGGCAATGCCGTATCTGTCGGTTATGCTGCGTACATACGTGTACGCTATATTCGCTGACTCCTGCATGACCTCACCCATTTTACCGGTGAGTTTGAAGGACTCCTTACCGGGCAGTACGGCGGCTTCAATAAGCAGTGTATCGCCCCCATACGGCGTCCAGGCAAGGCCGATCGCCATGCCGGGTTTATCGACAACCCGATCGTTGAGTTCTTCGAAGGATGGGTGTCCGAGGAATTCGGACAGACGCTCGGGAGTCATTTTTACCGGCGGAGTAATGGACTGCTCGAGCATACCGCGTGCCACTTTTCGGTGAATACGGTCGAGCGCTTTCTCGTAGTTGCGCATGCCGGCTTCGCGCGCGTAACGGTCTGCGATTGCAGTAAGTGTTTTTTTGTTATAGCGGACATTGCTCCGCTTCAGACCGGCACGGGAGAGCGACTTCGGAACAAGGTATTTTCGCGCGATTTCCGTTTTTTCTTCGTTTATGTAACCCGAAATCCGGATGACTTCCATGCGGTCAAGCAGGGGCGCCGGAATCGTATCCATGTTGTTGGCAGTGGTAACAAAGAGAATATTCGATACATCGAAGGGAAGATCGAGGTAGTGATCGCGAAAATCGGTATTCTGCTCGGGGTCCAGTACTTCGAGCAACGCACTGGAGGGGTCTCCCTGTATCCCCGAACCAAGTTTGTCTATTTCGTCGATCATGAATACCGGCGCCCTGTCCTTGACTATTTTGAGGCCCTGTATGATTTTCCCGGGCATCGCTCCGACGTATGTTCTCCGGTGCCCCTTGATTTCCGCTTCGTCGCGCATGCCGCCAACCGAGAAACGGAAAAACTCCTTCCCGAGCGCCCGGGCGATACTTCGCCCTATGCTCGTTTTTCCAACGCCCGGGGGGCCCACGAGACAGATTATGGATCCCTTGGTGTCTTTTCGCAGTTTGCGGACCGAAAGAAACTCGAGAATTCGTTCCTTTACATCGTTCAGCCCGTAATGATCCTTCTCGAGCACTGCATGGGCGTGCGATATATCTATATCTTCCGGTGCAGGGTCACCCCAGGGCAGGCTGATAACGGTATCCAGATAGTTCCGGGTTATGGCGAACTCCGGTGACTGCGGTTCGGTGAGCGCGAATTTTTCAAGTTCCTGTTCGACGGATTCGCGGACATCCTCCGGTAGATCTATCTGTTCGATCTGTTCGCGAAGACGACGCAGTTCGCTGCTTTTCGAGTCACCGGGCATACCCAGTTCCTCTTTTATCGCTTTCAGCTGTTCTTTCAGGAAATACTCACGCTGACTCTTCTCGATTTTTTCGTTTATCTGCGCCTGTATTCGCTTCTGAATACGCATGAGTTCCTGTTCCTGCTTGATGTGTACAAGTACAGCTTCCATGCGTTTTCGCACGTCTATCGTTTCGAGAACGGTCTGCTGTGCGTCCCTGTCCAGGTTCAGAATGCTCGCGATAAAGTCGGCGATTTTACCGGGATGATCGATGTTGACCATATTCAGGCGCATCTCTTCGGAAAACAGGGGATTGTTTTCGGATACCTGCTTCATTTCACCGATAAGGCTTCGGGTAAGAGCCTTGATTTCGTCTCCCTCGTAGTTCGTGTCCTCCAGGTGCTCGGCGGCAACAACGATGGGATCCGCCTGTTTCAGGGTTTTCTTGATACGAAACCGCTTTACCGTCTGCACGAAAATGTTCAATCCGCCGTCGGGAAGGTTAATCTTTTTCACGATGCGCGCTGCGGTTCCGACTTCGAACAGGTCTTCTGCGGTCGGATCGTCTATGTCTTCGTCCCGTGTAAGAACGATACCGACGAAGCCGTCGGCAGAGCTTGCTTCCTGAACGGCCTTGAGATCACGTTCGCTGGTCACCATCATTGGCATGAAGATGCCGGGGTAGAGCGGTCGCCCTGTTACCGGAATAACCATGAGGCGCGCCGGGATAATGTGATCGGCCGGGATTATGTGTTTGAGATTCTCTGTGTCCATAGTTCGGTTCCTTGAGTATAGTATGGGTCATAATGGAACGCCACAGCACCTGCGAAGCCGTCGTACTCGAGAATCAACGTTTCGGTGAGATGCACAAGGGTGTGCGCCTGTTCTCACCGGAACGAGGGCTTCTCAGAGCCACGGCTTTCGGAGCGTACAGCAGGAAAGGAAGTCTGCGCGGCGTTACCGACCCGTTCGTATGGGGAAAGTTCTACATCTATCACGATCCGGTCAAGCACAACGTAAAAATTACTGACGTAGAGGTCTTCAACATGTTCTACGGCATACGGGAAGATATCGTGCGATATTACACCGCGTCGCTCTGGGCAGAGATTATCCTTCGATCCTTCGGAGGCGGTGAAGCTTCGAGAGATCTGTACGCCATGTTTCGCGAGTGTCTGCTGCTCG
>SKKC01000419.1 GCA_007121695.1 Spirochaetales bacterium
AGCGCATTCGAAGCGTAAACTATCTGAAGACGGCGATCGGGCAGCTCATAGATACCGACGTCGACACCGAGGACGTGGAGCTCGAAAACAGGCTGGAACAGGCGGTCGTCCGGGAGGACTACGAGCTCGCTGCGGAACTTCGCGACCGCATCCGCGACCTCCGGTCCCGGTGATTGACACGATGGCCGTTTCGCATACTAAACTCTTGCCTAGAATGATGTTGCTACATAATCGCCTCACATACCGTGTTCTAATTGCGTGCATCCTGCTTTTCGCAACGGTAGCTTCAGGTTCAGCGCAGCAGATTCGGACAGCAAGTCAGTTTCTGCAGCGCCTGAGCGAAGAATATGCGGGGTTCGAAGACTACATGGCAGACATTGTGGTCACGACCGAACGCGAGCGCATGGCGGGAACGCTGTATCATCGCCGCCCGAATCTGCTGAATATCGAGTTCACCCAGCCGCAGGATCAGTTCATTATTACCGACGGGCAGTTTCTGCGTGTGCATGTCCCTTCATTGAACACCACGCTCAGCCAGCGACTGCGCAGTACCGCAGACGCGCCCGGTGGTATCGCGACCGCCGAAGGTCTCGCACTCCTGCGTCGTAACTTTTCGGTCGCGTTTCAGGCCTCGCCAGACTTTGTCGGCGTGAACTCGACCGGAAACTTTATTGAGCCGGTTGGTCCGGATACGCAGGTGGTCAATCTGCGATTCGATACCTCGACTCCGGACGAAGGGTACAGGCAGCTCGTTATCAGCGTGGATGCGGACTATCGCATTCGTCGCATTGTCGGAACAACAGTTGATCTGAACAGGGTGCAGTTCGATTTCACGAACGTACGGGTAAATCAGGGTCTGCCGGACAGTCGGTTTGAGTATGTGTCACCCCCTGCATCGAGCACCTTCGAAGATTTTCTGTTCGACAGCGCAAACTGATCAGAGAAGCGACTTGTAGACAGGTATTTATGGAATCTATTGGCGACCGGTTGCGCGTTGCGCGTGAAGACAAAGGATACTCATTCGAACAGGTCGCCCGCGACACGCACATCGCGAAGCGCTACATAGAGGCCATGGAACAGGATGACTATACGGTGTTTCCTGGCGAGCCATACCTGGTCGGTTTTCTCCAGAACTATTCCGAGTATCTGGGCCTGTCGGCCGAAGAGGTCCTCAACCGCTACCGCAATCTGAAACTCCAGGAACAGCCTGTGCCCATGGACCAGCTGCTCGACACGGGGCGTTCGCAGCGGGTGCGTTCTGCGGTTCTGGTAACCGTTCTCGTGGTTCTGGTCGTCGCGGCGGTCTCCGCGCTCTTCATGTTTACCAATATCTCGTCCGTGTTCAGCGGGCTCTTCGATCGGGAGTCCCGGCCGGTGGCTACGCAGTCGGCGGGCGAAGGCAGTGTCGCAGGCGGGGCCCAGAACGGTCCCGGGAGCGCAGCGCCGGTTCTTGACCTCGGGAGCGACTACGTTCTCGAACGCTCGTTTTTTCGGGGCGAGCGCTTTGTTGTCGACATAAACGGCGAGCAGGTGCAGCTCGCGCTCGACGATATCGGCGAGCAGGTACGCGTCCGCTTTCCCGGGGGCACGGTATCGATTCCGCAGGGAACCGCGGGGCTTCTCGATCTTGACAGCTCGGGCGCCCCGGATATACGCGTCATCGTACGGACCGTCATGCTGAATACCAGCCCGCCGGAAGCCGTAATACGCATAGATCGGCAGGTCGCCCTGGGCGAAGACGTCGGTGAAACCCCGGCGGGAACTGCCGCCTCCGAGCTCCCGCCAACCGGATCAGCGGGCGTCGAGTGGCGGGAGCGGCCTTCGCAGACCATTCAGACAGCCTTTGTCGCCTCGGGTTTCTCGGTCTCGCTCGAAGCGATTCGCACAGTACTTGTCAGAGTGGCGGTGGACGACGGAGACACGCAGCAGCACGTCATGCAGCCCGGAGAGCGTCGCGAGTTTTCGGCCTCCGATCATGTGTTCGTGTCGGCATCGAACGCGTCCTCCGTGGCGCTGAGCGTCGAGGGAACACCCGTCAGTCTCGGCGGGGCCGGGCAGGTTTCAAGCGTGCTCGTCGGCGTTGCCGACCGCGACACGGCCAGTCCTCGACTCGCCGCAATTCCGAGCTTCTGAATCAGGGCCCTGTGGGACGTGTGTCTGAGACCATTCCTGAGTACCTCGAAGGTCTGAACCCGGTACAGCTCGACGCTGTCCGTCACCAGGGAAGCCCGCTTCTTATTCTCGCGGGGGCAGGGTCCGGAAAGACTCGCGTCATTACCTACAAAATCGCCTATCTCATACGGGAATGCGGCATACCACCGCGCTCCATCCTCGCGGTGACCTTCACGAACAAGGCGGCGGCGGAAATGCGCGAACGCGCCGCGTCGCTCGCTCCCGGTGCGTCGGAGTGCATGATCCGTACCTTCCACAGTTTTGGAGCGTGGTTGCTGCGGCGCAATCACGACCGTTGTGCGCTGCCTGCGGGGTTCAGCATCTATGACGATGACGACACGGTGCAGCTGCTGCGTTCGCTGTTTCCGGATGAGTCCAAGCCGCACCTGATCTCGCAGGCTCGTGCGATCAGCAGGGCGAAGGACTACGCCCTGTTTCCCGACGACGATCTGTCGGCGGTGACCTACCACGAAGACGAGCTTCGGGAGGCCTACCGGCGCTATCACGACAGGTTGCGGGAAATCGGAAACGTCGATTTCGGCGATCTGATTCTCCGCCCGCTCGAGCTGTTGCGCGCCGACGAAGGTGTGCGAACGCGTATACAGCAGCGTTTCCGTGTGGTTCTTGTCGACGAGTATCAGGACTCGAACGTCGCGCAGTTCGAGTTCCTGCGCGCGCTCGTCGGCCCGGAGACCTACCTGTGCGTGGTCGGCGACGACGATCAGAGTATCTACCGATTCCGCGGGGCGGAAGTCAGAAACATCCTGACCTTCCACGAACAGTTCCCGGGTACGAAAACCGTGCGGCTCGAGCAGAACTACCGTTCGACCGGGAGCATTCTGAACCTGGCGTCTGAGGTTGTCGCCCGAAACGAAGGACGGCTGGGAAAGCGCCTGTGGACCGAACGCGACGACGGGCCACTTCCACAGCTCGCGCTCCTGTCTGACGCGGAGTCCGAGGTCGAGTTCTGCCGCGGTATTATTCAGCGTGACCAGCGCTACAGCGACACGGCTATTCTCTACCGGACGAACGCGCAGAGTCGTCTGTTCGAGAGTGAGTTCCTGCGCCAGGGTATTCCGTACCGCATCGTCGGGACGGTACGCTTCTACGAGCGCGAGGAAGTAAAAGACGTGCTCGCAGTCCTGCGCCTTCTGGCAAATCCCCGCGACGAAGTGAGTTTCCGGCGCATTATCAACAAGCCCTCGCGCGGGCTTGGTCTGAAATCGGTAGACCGGCTGGTGCAGACCGCCGTTGCAGGCGGGCAGGATCTGATCGCCGCGCTCTCGGCGCCAGTACCTGGCCTCAGCCGCAAGGCCGAGCAGGCGAGGGCGGAGGTGGCACGAGTCTTTTCCGGGCTTGTCGAAGCTGTCGACGGCAGTTCGCTTTCGCTGATCGTCGAGCGGGCGGGCGAGGAAACGGGACTCCGCGAGTATCACGAGAGCCAGGACGAGTACCAGGGGAGCGGCAAGGTCGCGAACATGGACGAGCTCGTCAACGCGGCGGGCCTGTACGGTTCGGGCCGGGACGCGCTTACAGAGTTTCTCGAAATGATAGAGCTCGACGCAACGCGCGACACGTCGGACGGGGACGGCGAGGCGGTTACGCTCATTACCATGCACAATACCAAGGGACTCGAATTTCCGCGTGTCATTATTACCGGGCTCGAAGACGGCCTCTTTCCGCGAGGTGGCGACGAGGGGCCGGAAGAAATAGAGGAAGAGCGGCGTCTGTTCTACGTCGCGGTGACCCGCGCCGAGAACGAGCTGTATCTGACAAGCTGTCGCTTCCGTCGACTCTACGGGCGCATTACCGAATACCCGCCGTCGCGCTTTCTCGGCGCGATTCCGGAGCACCTGCTCGAGATAGTCGGCTCGGCGCCGGGCAGAAGACCCGCCGCGACGTCGTCTGCCGCTGTCGTCAACGACGAGGACTGGGAGGATGCGAATGATCTGCCGCCGGGTGCCGGCGTGTACCACGACGACTACGGTATCGGGGTCGTGCAGAAACGCTGGCGCAAGGGGGCAAATGTCATGGTCAGGGTCGGTTTCGAGAACGGGCGGATCGCCACGTTTATTCCGCGATACACCCCGCTGGAGCGGGTAAGCATAGATGAATAACCACGACCGCATTCCGCCCATTCGACGTGCTCGCGGCTACCGGCTCTACGCTGACGGGGGGGTGCGCTACCTGGACCTGTGGCAGTTCGACGGGCGCGCCATCCTGGGACACGCCCCCCAGCGAGTCCGGCGCGCCTTCGACAACGTGCTTGCCCGTGGGCAGGCAGGCTCGCTTCCCGGCCGGTGGGCGCATCGACTGACGCGCGCGCTTACCGGGCTGACCGGGCGTGCAGGCCCGTGGCAGCTGTTCAGCGCCGCCGAGGCGGTCCACATGCAGCTCGACCGCGCCTACGGTCGGGCCGGCTGGCGTATCGCCGATCCGCTGCAGCCGGAACGCGACGCCGAGGTGCCGGGGATTACCCGGGTAGAGCTGTTTCGGCCCCTGCTTTCAAACCCGGTGTCGGTGGCGTCGGACGGTCCGCTTCTGCTGCCCGTGCCGGTCATGGTGGGCAGCGGCGTCTACGCGCTTGTGCTGCCCGACACCGAGGCACGCGAAGCGCCGGTGTTCCCCGATCTTCCCGGAATGGGGGCGCTGCCGGGGGAGCCGTTGCTCGCCGCCGCCACACGGGCGGTGTACGACGTAGTGGAGAGCGCCACCGTGGTGGAAGAAGCGCTCCGGCAGCACCACAGGGTCTGCGCAGCCTTCGACGCATCGCCGAACTGGCACCGTCAGGGCCTGTATCTGCGGTTTTCCGGAACAGCCGCCGGGTACGAGCGTGTCTTTGCTCGATTTCTTGGCGCGCACGTGGTATTGTCACCCGAGGCCCGCGGTGCGAGCATTATACCGCAGGAACTGTCCGCCGGTGAGCAGGCGCTGCTCGTCCGGCTGGCAGGGGAAACGGAGGAATGAACATGGGAATGGGCGGTACAGCCGTAGTCCTCGGCATACAGCTTGTCGTGGGCGCTATCGCGACCTTTCTCGCCATTCTTCTGTGGTCGCGGACACGCGATGCGGCGTGGATGCTCATAGTCATAGGCACCATAGCGCACTACGGCGCGCTGGTGTTCAGCGGTCTCGAACTGCTGGGCCTGGTCAGCCTCGACGGGCTGGTGGTGTCCGGGGTTCCGCTCGGAAGGGTGCTGATCAGCAGCCTTCCGATGCTGTTCTTTATCGGCGCCTTTATTATAATGGTAGCCAGAAACCGGGTGTAGGCCGGGGATCTCCGGTTGACACCCGGAACGAAATGCCCGAATGTAGGCAGATAATTTCCTGGAGGATGTTGTACATGGTAGCACTCATAGTCGGATTCGTTTTTATTCTGTTCGCGGTATACGCAGTTCTTCCGTTCAGCTGGGCCCTGAACTGGCTCGAGCCGGTCATCCACTTCCTCATGGGCGGAGTGCCCATTATGGCGCTGTTCATTGGTCTGATCGCGGTGTTCATTGGCATTGCCGACATCAAGGACAAAATGGAAGCAAAAAAGGAAGAGGCAGAAGAAGCGGCCGAGGCGGCGAAACAGTCCTGAGATTCTGCTGGTCGCCGCTGCCGGGGCGTTGACATGCATGGTCAGCACGTGGCATTCTCGTTTTCCCCGTTATTTACAGCAGTCAGACGAACCACAGAAGGTATACATATATGCAAACGAAGTTTCTGAAACCCACTGAGATAGAACGAAAGTGGTACATAATTGACGCAGAAGCGCAGGTGCTCGGTCGGGTTGCGGTTCGCGTGGCCTCGATTCTGCAGGGCAAGCACAAGCCAGCCTGGTCTCCGAATATGGAGCATGGCGACTACGTGGTTGTCATTAACGCCGGAAAGGTCGACGTGACCGGGCGAAAGCGCACCGACAAGATGTACTGGCGCCATACCGGGTATCCCGGTGGAATCAGGTCTGAAACCTTTGAAAAACGCATTCGACGCCGTCCTGAAGCGCCTCTGGAAGACGCCATTCGCGGCATGCTTCCCAAGAACAGGCTGGGACGGAAGCTTTTCAATAATGTAAAGGTGTACGCGGGAAGCGACCATCCGCACGCGGCACAGAAGCCGGAAGAGCTCACGCTCTAAGGCGCGTTGGTATAGTCAGGGATCAAGGAGAAAACCTGTGGCAGAAAATCTTGCTTTGGGAACCGGTCGACGGAAAACCTCGGTTGCTCGTGTCTATCTTCGGCACGGCAAGGGAGAGATCAAGATCAACGGTCGGTCGGTAGAGGAATACTTCGGTTCGGGAGACTTTTCCTACCTCGTGAATCAGCCGCTGGACGTTACCGATTCGATCGGAAAGTACGACGTCCTTATTAACGTGAAAGGCGGCGGGAAGTCGGGGCAGGCCGGTGCGATCCGTCATGGTCTGAGTCGTGCACTCGCCAAATACGACGAGACGAACTACAAGCCCCTGCGCGAGAACGGCTTCATGACGCGCGACCCGCGTATGGTTGAACGGAAAAAGTACGGACAGCCTGGCGCACGCCGCAAGTTCCAGTTCTCCAAGCGCTAATTCGCCTGTATTGTCCTCGTGACAATTCTTTCGAATCGTAAACAGGGCCCTTCCACGCGTCGCATAGATGTGTCGGACGGGTCCTTTTTTTTGCTTCCGCATGACGCAGCCATTCTCGACGGGCTGCATGCGCATGCACCGCTGTCCGCAGACCTCGTCTCCCGACTCCGGGAAGAAAGCCGGAGGCACACACGCACGCTTGTACAGGGCAAGCTGCTCGAGCTGCAGGCAGCCCGCGAACACAGCAGGCGCGAACTGTCACTGAAGCTTGCCAGGCGCGGTTTTGACCAGGACATGGTCGACACGGTGATCGCAGAGTCGGTCGAGGCCGGATACGTCAGCGACGACCGCTTTGCCCGCGCCTTCGTTGAATCCCGGCTTCGACGGCAGCCCGAGGGGCGGGCAGCGCTTTCGGCGAGGCTCGCTGCCCGCGGCGTTGCGAGGGAAATCAGCGACCGCGTGATCGGCGAGCTTGTGGATCTCGAGACCGAGACCGAAGCCCTCGAGCGCGCGCTCGAAAAGGTGCAAAGGCGCACCGCGGATCCGCACAAGCAGATCGCCGGCCTCGTGAGAAAGGGCTTTCCATACAGCCTTGTGAAAGCATATGTCCACGGGAATTAGTTTTTCAGATTAATTGCGAATCACTAATCTCTCCATAACTTGACATTGGGGCAGGAGAGCTCTACTCTGATGAAATACACGGTCACGAGGGCGAGGAAACGGATATGGGTAAAGCCGATAAGAAAATCAGGATTTTTTCAGCGCTTGAAGTCGCAAACATCTGTGGTGTTGTGAACCAGACCGCAATTAACTGGATCAAGAACGGGTATCTGAAGGCCTTTACGACTCCTGGTGGCCAGTATCGCGTATACTCCGAGGATCTCGTCGAGTTTCTCGACTCGAGGGGTATGCGCGTTCCAGACGAGCTCCAGGCGATTCTCGACGCACAGCAGAAGTTCAACACCATGCTTGTGGTAGACGACGACGCGGATCTGAACGAGCTCATGGCGCAGTACCTGCGCAAGCACTTCGAAGGTGTCGAGGTGCTGCAGGCATTCGACGGCTTTGAAGCAGGAAAAATACTCGCCGAATCGAAACCCGGCGTCATTGTTCTCGATATCGATCTGCCCGGCATAGACGGACACAAGCTCTGTCGCAATATAAAAGCCGACAGCTCGTTTGGCGATCCCGTTATCGTGTCCGTTTCAGGACTCGACGACCCCTCGGAGCGAGATGCCATTCTGGCGGAAGGAGCGAACGCGTTTCTACCGAAGCCGCCGGACTTCGATCAGCTGATCTCGACGATCGAAGGCTTTATGCGCTGACCCGCAGGAGAAGGTTATGTCAGAACAGGCAAAGGTACACGATACGAGGCCTTCCATTCTCATAGTGGAAGACGAGGACGCAATACGATTAACTCTTCGGGACTACCTGTCCGGAAAGGGATACACGGTCCACGTGGCGTCAGACGGAGTCGGGGCGATCAAGCAGCTTCTCGACCACCCCGTTGATCTCATTGTGACCGACTATCGCATGGACGTTCTTGGTGGCGACTACTGGGTCAAGTTCCTGAAGGAGTACTGCGGACGGCAGAAGGTGCTGATTACCAGCGGATTCCTTCGCCCCGAGTTTCCCATTCCCTTTCAGGTTATCTACAAGCCCTACGACTACGCCGAGCTCGAGCAGCTCATCGCTGATACCCTCGACGGAGATTCCTGATTCCGGAGGTCTTCCCGACCATGATCGCAATTTCCGCACGCGTACACGGGCGCGTTCAGGGAGTCGGCTTTCGCTACTCCACGCAGTACACCGCACAGGAACTCGGGATTGTCGGCTGGGTACGGAACGAGTTTGACGGCACCGTACTCGTCGAAGCCGAGGGTGAACGCGAAAACATCGATCGCTTTGTCGAATGGCTCAAGGAAGGCCCGCCACCCGCGCGCGTTACCTCGGTCGAGGTACAAAAAAAAGCGCCGTCAGGAAGCTGGCGGCGCTTTTCGGTCAAATAACCGATCCGGTACGGAACTGGACTACTTCGAAATCGAGTAGAACGCGCTGCGACCCGGATACTCTGCGGCTGCTCCGAGCATTTCCTCGATTCGCAGAAGCTGGTTGTACTTGGCGAGTCGGTCGCTGCGGCTGAGTGAACCGGTCTTGATCTGTCCGGTTTCAAGCGCGACAACCAGGTCCGCGATAAACGAATCTTCGGTCTCGCCGCTGCGATGGCTGACAATTGCCGTGTAGCCCGCGCGCTTGGCCATTTCGACCGCCTCGAAGGTTTCGGTCAGGGTGCCGATCTGATTCACTTTCACGAGAATACTGTTGGCAATGCCCTTTTCGATGCCCTGCGAGAGGCGCTTCGTATTGGTAACAAACAGGTCGTCGCCGACGAGCTGTACCTTATCGCCGATCTTGTCTGTCAGGAGCTTCCATCCTTCCCAGTCGTTTTCGTCCATTCCGTCTTCGATAGAGATAATGGGGAAGCGGGATGCCCAGTCGGCCCAGTACGATGCCATTTCCTCGCTCGACAGCTCGCGACCGTCGCTCTTCTTGAACACGTACTTCTTCTTGGTCGCGTCGTAGAACTCGCTCGATGCGGGGTCAAGTGCAATGAAAATGTCTTCGCCCGGCTTGTATCCGGCTTTTTCGATACTTTTCAGAATAAGTTCGCAGGCTTCCTCGTTGCTCTTGAGGTTCGGTGCAAAGCCACCTTCGTCTCCGACGCTGGTAGAGTAGCCCGACTCCGAGAGCACGCCCTTGAGAGTGTGGAACACCTCGGTGATCATTTGCAGTGCGCGGTGGTAGGTTTCCGCTCCGACGGGCATGACCATGAACTCCTGGAAGTCCACCGAGTTGTCCGCGTGCGAACCGCCGTTGACAATGTTCGCCATGGGAACGGGCAGGGTGCATGCCTTGTAGGCGCCGAGATACTTGAACAGCGGCAGATCCTGATACACCGCAGCGGCGCGGGCAACAGCCATGCTGACACCGAGCATCGCGTTTGCACCGAGCTTGCCCTTGTTGTCGGTGCCGTCAAGGTCAATAAGCATGCGGTCAATGCCGACCTGATCGAGCGCATCCATGCCCTCGAGCTCTGCGCTGATAATCGAGTTCACGTTGTCGACTGCCTTGAGCACACCCTTGCCCTTGTACCGGTTCTTGTCGCCGTCACGAAGCTCGACAGCCTCGTGTTCGCCGGTGGACGCACCGGAGGGTACTGCGGCGCGACCAAGCGAACCGTCTTCGAGCAGGACGTCGACCTCGACGGTCGGATTTCCGCGGGAATCAAGAATTTCTCGAGCCTCTACACCTTCAATAAAACTCATAAAATGTTCTCCTCTTACGATTTGCCCTCGAAACGGGCTTCTGTAGTATAGGAGCTTGCAGGCACGGGGTGCAACCAAGCAGCAGGCCTCGCGGCGCGACTGAACCGAATCGCTGAAAACTTCCTTGACGGTTCCGGTAGCCCTCCCTACTCTGTTTTAGTGCGGTATTCGTCCCTGTTTCCGAAAACCAGACGCGAGGTCCCCAAGGGGGTCGTTGCACCCGGTCACCAGCTGCTGCATCGGGCGGGCTACGTCCGTTCGCTCGGCCGGGGCCTGTTCGCGCTGTTGCCGCTCGGGGTACGCGTCGCATCGCGAATCGAGCAGATAATCCGTCTCGAGCTCGAGTCCCTCGGCGGGCTCGAGGTCAGTACCCCGCTTATTACCCCCATAGAGCAGTGGAAGCGCAGCGGCCGCGACATTCTTGCCGCAACCGACATGGTGACCTTCCGGGACCGATTCGGAAAGGAGCTCGCGCTGTCTCCCACGCACGAAGAAACCATGGTCGAGCTGGTGCAGAGCGGGCTTGTCAGCTATCGTGACCTGCCGGTGTTCCTGTTCCAGTTCCAGGAGAAGTACCGCGACGAAGAACGTACCCGAGGCGGCATGGTGCGTGCCCGGGAGTTTCGCATGAGCGACGCCTACTCGTTTCATCGGTCTTTCAGCGATCTGAACAACTTCTTCCCGCGCGTATTTCGGGCCTACGAGCGCATCTTTCGCAGCTGCGAGGTACCCTGCTTTGCCGCCGAGGCGGGCGTGGGTTTCATGGGCGGGGAGCGCTCCTACGAGTTTCTGATGCCTTCGAGTCATGGAGATGACTACCTCGTGGAGTGTCCGAAGTGCGGCTATGTCGCGAATCGGGACGTTGCTGTCGCCTCATGCGCATCCGGAAGCGGCCGGCCATTGCCGATCGAGCGCGTTGAAACGCCCGACTGCACGACCATGGCCGACCTCGCAGGCTGCGTCGACGCCGAGCGCTCACAGCTCGCCAAAGCCATGGTATTCGCCGGCAGCACGCGGTTGATCATGGCTCTCGTCCGCGCCGACTACGACGTATCGCTCGAGAAACTCGGCCGTCTTGTCGACGATCCTGCTATCCGTCGCGCCACCGACGCGGAGTTGAGAACCGCCGGGGTCGTCGCCAGCCACGCCGGCCCGTTTCATCTGCACCCGGACACGCTGGTCGTCGTCGACCAGTCGGTCGTCGAAACCCCGAATCTTGTATGCGGCTCGAACGAGAGTGGCATACATTTCCGCAACGTAAACTTCGGCCGCGACTTCGATGCCCATGTGTCGGGGGATATTTCGCGAATCAGGAACAGCGCGCCGTGCCGGCACTGCGGGGCGACCATGAAGATCACCCGCGCGCTCGAGCTCGGGCACGTGTTTCGCCTTGGCGACTACTACTCGACCCGCATGGACCTCAGTATTGCCGACGAGCGCGGCCGCTGGTTCTACCCGCAAATGGGCAGCTACGGCATAGGCATCGGGCGGCTCATGGCCGCGATTGTCGACGCCCATCGCGACGCGAACGGGATTATCTGGCCGGTCTCGGTTGCACCCTTTCAGTCCTACCTCATGACCATAGGAAAGAGCCGCAGCGTGCGCGACGCCGGGGACGCGATCGCCGAGTATCTCGATCATGAGGTTCTCTACGACGATCGCGACGAGTCCATAGGAACCAAGTTCAAGGATTACCTGCTTCTCGGTATTCCCTTCCGCATCGTGGTCTCGCAGGTCACCATGTCAGACGGGACGGTGGAGGTCTACGATCGTATCGCGGCGAGCACGCACGCGGTCGATGTCGACACGCTGCCAGAGTTTCTCTCTGCACGGCAGCGGGAGTATCAGGATCACGCGCAGGAGACCGGCCATGCCCTTTGAGCTGTTTCCCGAAGTCGTCGATCAGATTATTTTCGGCATGGAGAATCAGGAACACGACTTTTACGTGGACGCACAGTCGGGACTTGTCGTACCCGAGCATGATCTTGCCGACTACGAGGACGGCGAGGTCGAACGGATATGGGTTGCGATACCCGAATGGCGCAGCGTGCACGGGTTCAATCTCATGGAAAAGTTCATTGCCGAGCTGCGGAATCCCCTGTTCCGGGAACGCCTGCGCTCGATTCTCGGTTCGGGAAGGGGCATCTTTCGTCAGTTCAAGGACACCCTGAAGGAACGGCCCGAAATAGAGCGTATGTGGTTTCGATTCAAGGAACGCGAAATGCGGCGCCTCGTGTTCGAATGGTACAACGACCTGCGCGAGCAGTGGGGGCTCGAAGGTCTGCCGATAGACCTCGAGACAGAGACGGACGATCTGATTCTCGCCGATTTTGCCTTTCGTGAAGACGAGGCCGATTCACGTGAGATCGACGAGCTGACCGACTGGGCAGTTGCCGACGCGCTCGCGGAGTTCGACGATGCCGAGCAGATTCTCCTGGAGGATCTGCTTCTGTTGCCGGAAGAGACCACGCAGCGGTCGGTTGCGGTTTTTACCGCCGGGGGAGAACGCGTCGGGATCGCTGCCTGCCGGACAACGCATCCGGACGACGCGGTTCTCGCCTCCATTGCGGTAATCGAAGCGCTGTATGTTGTTCCCGAGTATCGCGGGCTTGGCCTTGGAAAAGAGCTGCTGAGTCGTCTGTGCACCATGCTGCACCGCGATGGCGTGTACCGCCTCCACGTGGACGTGCCGGGTACGCAGGCGGTTATCGCACGCCTGCTGAAAAGCTGGGGCGGTACGACCGTCACCGAGCGTGTCCGGCTTGATCTTTCGGAGTGGGATGCCTGACGGGGTTCGTCAGGCACTCGTATCAGCTTCGAAGCCCGTCGCGGTACTGCTCGATTTCTTCGTGCAGTTCTGCCAGCCGCTTCATGAGCTGGTCGACCACGTACTGCTTCGGGTCCATCCCCTCGGGGCACGCCGCACGGTGTTCCTCGCGAAACGCCTTCGAGGCAATGACCGGACCGGCCTTGACAACCATGAGGTCCTCGTTCACGAAGTCTTCGCTCATGTCGTTTGACGGATTCACGAGCAGCAGATTTCCGCCCATTCCCACCGGAAGCACGTTGTCGAACTGCTTCATGTAGCCATCGATCTCCGGAAGCCCTCTGGCGGAATCCGGAATCTCCGGCCTGTAGCGTGTCCCGGCAGGAAAGACCATTATGATGTGCCCGCTGTTCTTTTTTCGAACCATCGCGCGCAGCGCAGACATGTTGATCTCGCGACTGCGGCGCTGTTCCTGTTCGAACTGTTCAGGGTCGGAAATTGCGGCAAGCGCCCGCGATGGATAGATCACGATGCGGGTATAGGCCTGCGTAAAGGCCCGAACGAAGCGGTTTTCCTCGTTCAGCTTGGCCGCCGCCACCGCGACGATGCTCTCGGCGATCTTTTTCCCGAGATCTCCCTGTTTACACAGCAGATAATACAGCACCGGCAGGTCGAAGTTACTGAAATGCTCGCTCGTCAGCAGGCAGCTTTCGCCCCGCTGTGCGCGTTCATACAGGTCCACAAAGTGTTCGAAGCCAAGAAGCGTGCTCCCCGGCTGAATAAGGTCGTCTATTATTGCTTCTACGAGTACGCGATTCGCCGGATTCGCCGGCTGATACACGTCGGAATGCGACACCGTTTCCCCGGAGTCCACGTTCGCGAGAAATTTCGGCGCGAGATGCGCGTACCGCTGTTTAACTGTTACACGAGATGGTTGTTGTTCCACAGGTGCTAGGGTAGGTGCCTTTTCGAAAATATGTCAACTAGACGCGCTGTTCGCCACTCTGGTGATGGATTATCTGCTGGTGATGGACTACCTGCGCGCGTTGGACACCGCCGGTCCGGGGTGTTCGAACCGCGAAACGTCTCGCCCGTGGAGCCTGGATACCGGGAGTGGGTTCCGCGAGTCGACAATGCGCTGGTTGTTTACGAGAAAATAGTAGAAATGGGTGCCGGACCGGACCCGAAGCGTCAGCTGATACACGCCCGGTTCGACCTCGTTCATGCGATGCATGAAGGGGTTCCAGTTCGAGAAGCTCGCTGCGAGAAAAACCCGCTGCTCCGGGCGTCCGTGGTAGGTGAATTCGACCCGACCGTCGTCCAGAATGCGAGGGGTGTCGTGCCGGGGGCGTGGACGCTCTGGCAGTGTAAACGCGCTGAGAAACTCGTCGGAGGCGGAACGGATGCGCACCGGGTTCGCCGGATCGGGCATGGGAAGCCCGTCCACGACAAGACGGTAGCGAATCTCGGACAGCTCTCGCGGCGGATCGACCGCAAGCACCAGTATGCCGTTCGGATTCCGTTCGAACACGTGCTGTACGGCGAAGTCTTCGTGCTCGAACAGTGCCACCACGTATCGCACCGGCCGGGGGGGATCGTAGCTCAGCACGACCACGCCGTCGACCATGCGCGGCGGCTGTGCTTCGTTGAGGAGAACACGATGGACGTGTGCTGCGGGTCCGGTCGAACCGAATGCGGGCGAGGCCAGCAGCAGCAATGCGACCAGAGTCGTACAAACTTCTGTGAATCTCATACTTCTGATATGATCATCGACAGAAGACGGGGCGCCTTGACGGAAAAACCATCACGATTCCGGCAAAGCGGCCGACAATCGTAAACGAGTTCTCATGCCGGGTATTGAAGAGATACGTCAATTCAACAAAAGCGTCACATTGCTGGGGAACGAGCCCCACCTTGCGAGCCAGCGAGGCGAGCCGCTCGAGGACCCGAAAGAGCCCGAGCAGGGCCTCTCGGAGGATCTTGAGTCGCTGCTCGACGACGTGCCCGCCGAAGACGACGCTGACGGGGAGAACGACGAACTGTCCGCGCTTCTGCAGGGCTTCGACGACGACGATCAGGATAGTGACGAAACCGACACCGGCGTGGACGCAGAGGAGCCCGCTGAGGACGACCCCTTTGCCGATATCGACCTCGGCGAGGACTTTGACAGTGAACCGGCCCCCGAGGATTTTGGCAGCTTCGACGAGTCTCTGGGCGCCGACGAACCGCTGGACGTAGACGAGCCACTGGACGTCGACGAGCCACTGGACGTCGAGGAGACGGCAGACATCGACGAACCGCTGGACGTAGACGAGCCACTGGACGTCGAGGACGAGTTCCCCGATTTCGACGACGCCCAGGACGCAGTTCCCGATCTCGAGGAAGCCGAGCGCGCCGAGCTTGCAGACGAGGACGCGGTTCCCGATCCCGACGACGAAGACGATCTGTCCTTCCTCGAAGACGACGACCTGACCCGTGTGGATCCCCCGGCGTCGGCGATCGACGTGGAACCTGTAGACGACGAGGAAGACCTCGAGCAGGCAGAACCCGCAGCCGAGGTCGACGACGAGGGCGATATCGACTTCTCCTTCGATTTCGAGGACGAGGAGCCCTTCGGCGAGACCGACGCAGACGAAGAACCAGTCGCAGAGCTCGAAGCAGAACCCGAAGGCGACGCGGACTCTGATGCCGACATCAGTTTTGATCTGCCGGAAGCCGAAGAGCTCGAAGAGCTCGACGTGGAAGGCGACCTTGATTTTGCGGACGACGATTCGGAAGACGACGGAGGTGGTTCGGACGAGTTCGACGTGGGAGATTTCGGCGAGTTTGGCATGGAGGACGACGAGGCTCCCGAGGTTGGAAGCTTC
>SKKC01000021.1 GCA_007121695.1 Spirochaetales bacterium
TCGAGGATTTCGGAATGAACTGGCTCGAAACCGGATTCAGTCGGATTAATACGGAAGCTTCCGATCCTGTTTTGCACGTGTATCTCGTCGATAACGCCCAGATACTGCATTCGTTCCGGGAACACCGTCAGCGGCCGTATATGGCCGACCGGCACATCGGTCAGGAATGCCGTCCTGTACCGCCCGACTCCCGGAGCATGAATCTCGGCCTGAAACAGAAGCTGATCGTCGGCCGACAGATGCAGATCCGAAAACGATACATCTGCCCATGCAGAAAATACCGTGAGCAGTGACATGAGGAGCGTGAGTAAAAACGTGTTCGTCCCGTTCATTCTTCGCATGAGCGTCTTCTGTAGAATATCGGCATCCGATGCCGTAAAGTTGAGGGTTCACGGGAACCGGCGGTTCGCACGAACAGGTCAAGTTCCAGTTCAAGTTCCTCGAGTTTCAGGAGAATCCGTTCGAAGGATTCCTCAAGAATGGCGGCGCCTGCGTCGGCTTTTGTCTGCTGCTCGTTCATTGCTATAATCATCGGCATGAACATTACACTCTTGGACTCCGCCACGCTGGGATCTGACATAGATACGAGCGTGCTCGGTCAGTTTGGCACCTTTACGGACTATCCCTCCTCGGACAGGCAGGAGGTATCCGAACGAGTACAGAACGCGGACATCGTAGTCACGAACAAGGTCGTTATGGACAGGGAAATGCTCGAGGCGGCACCGTCGCTGAAGCTGATCTGCCTGACCGCGACAGGCGTAAACAACATCGATCTTGACGCCGCCCGCGGCATGAACATCGCAGTGACGAATGTTGCGGGTTATTCGACCGCGAGTGTTGCGCAGCACACGATCGCCTCCACGCTTTCGCTTCTCGAGCACCTCGAGTACTACGATTCCTACGTAAAAAGCGGTCAGTACGCGGGAAACACCATGTTCACCCATTTAAGCCGTACGTTCTGGGAGGTCGACGGGAAACACTGGGGTATCATCGGGCTTGGGGCGATAGGAAAGGCAGTCGCTCGAATCGCGGAAGCTATGGGCTGCAGCATATCGTACTACAGTACGTCAGGACGAAATCTTGACGCTTCATACAGGCACCAGGAACTCGACGAGCTCCTGCGCGAAAGCGATGTTGTCAGCATTCATGCTCCGCTGAACGACCAGACACGCGATCTGATCCGGTCGAAGGAACTATCGCTCATGAAGCAGCACGCAATCCTGGTCAACGTCGGTCGTGGAGGGATCGTGAACGAAACCGATCTTGCGCAGGCGCTACGGGACAGCGTGCTTCGAGCGGCTGCCATAGACGTGTTTTCCAGGGAACCCATCGAGGCCGAGAATCCGCTTCTGGCGGACGACGTTCAGGACAAGCTGCTGCTGACGCCGCACATTGCGTGGGCCAGCGTGGAAGCGCGCACGCGGGTGGTCGACGAAGTGTGCGCGAACATCAGCGCGTTTCTGGCAGGAGAGTCGCGCAATCGGGTCGTATAGCAGTACGCGGCCTACAGAAGCTCGGCTGCAAGTTCGGCGAGGCGGCTCCGCTCGCTCCGCTGCAGCGTTACGTGACCGAACAGATCCTGTCCCTTGAACGCTTCGACCAGAAATGAAAGCCCGTTGGAACTCGCGTCCAGATACGGGCTGTCTATCTGCTGCGGATCGCCTGTCAGAACGACCTTTGACCCCTCCCCTGCGCGACTGACGATGGTCTTGATCTCGTGGGGCGACAGGTTCTGAGCCTCATCAATAACGATGTACTGCCCCGGAAGGCTTCTCCCGCGAATATAGGACAGTGCCTCGAGCTCGATAACGTTGCTTCCGACAAGCTGGTCGACAGTCTTCATGTTCGGCCGCTTATAGGAGGCGATGATGTACTCCAGGTTGTCGAACAGCGGCTGCATCCAGTGCGACAGTTTTTCGTTCTTCGCGCCAGGAAGATACCCGATATCCTTACCCATGGGAATTACGGGGCGACTGACGAGTACGCGCTGATACGTTTTTTCGTCTACCGTCATTTGCAGACCAGCGGCAATCGCCAGCAGCGTTTTCCCTGTCCCGGCCTTGCCGATCATGGTAACAAGGTTCACGTCGGGGTCCAGTAGCAGCTCGAATGCCATACGCTGCTGCGGATTCAAGGGGCGAACGCCCGCCACCGAGGGCATTTTGTAGTCTACAAACCGGAGGGATTGCGTATCGCTCATGTATCTGCCGATGACTGCGTCGTCTTCGGCCTTCCGGTGCAGGAGCAGAAACTGGTTCGGCGGCAGCACGTCGTTCCAGGGTATTTCGCCGTCGGTCTCGAGACGGCGAATATCGTCTTCGGATGCGGATATGTCTGCATACCCGCTGTACAGCGCATCGGCGTCGACCTTCTGCTTGTCGTAGTCGACGGCCTTTATGCCGAGTGCGGTCGCCTTGATTCGAGCGTTAATGTCCTTGGAAACGAAGAATACTTCGCGACCTTCCTGTTGCAGCTGGTACGCCGACAGAATGATCCTGTTATCCATTTTATCGTTCAGGAACCCCACATCGCGCGGATCGGCGTGAGTCAGCGCGACCCAGAGGCGTGATCCGTTTTCCATGCGAGCGCCTTCGCGAAGGTTGCCGTGCTTCCCGATGGCGTCGATAAGCCGGATTGCGTGACGAGCGTTTCGACCGCGTTCGTCCGAGTAGCTCTTCAGCTGGTCGAGCTCTTCGAGCACCCACACCGGAACGACAACGTCGACGCCCCGAAAACTCAGGATTGCATCGGACCGGTGAATGAAAACATTCGTATCAATGACAAAGGTCTTCGGTGCCTTCGCTGTTGCCATACGATCCCCCTTTATATGATAGCACGTTCGTAAATAAACGATACTGCGCGGCGGCCTGTGCGTCGAACATACCGCTGCCGTTGATGGTCCGGCATCCGGCAGTCTCAGCCCGTCGGAGCAGAGCCGTCATTGGAGGTGTATAAATCACGTCATATACGGTTTCGCTACCGCGAAAGCGATACGCGGGTATCGGGTCGCCGTCGATGTCCGGGTGCATTCCAACGGAGGTCGTCTGCACAATGAGATCGGGGGGTTCCTCCGTGCCGTCTCCCGTACCGGGTAGATCGTCGGCCACAGCGGGAACGAATCTGACGCCGCGCCGCTCGCACAGCGAGTTGAGGTCCGACACAAGCGTCTCCGCGCGCGACCGCGTACGGTTACAGACGCGCACCGGAATCCCGCACGTCATGAGGGCGAACACGGCCGCGCGGGCTGCTCCGCCGGCGCCGAGAACCATTGCTGCCGAAATGCCTTCGAGAAGGCCATCGAGCGGGCGCAGAAGCCCCTCGATATCGGTATTCACACCGTCGTATGCACCGTCATCGCGGCGAATCAGGGTGTTGCAGGCGCCCGTTGCCGATACCCCGTCGTCCACGTGAGCCGCGCAGCGGGCAGCAGCCTCTTTGTGCGGGACCGTGACGCTGATTCCCTGCAGGGGGAGCTCACAGGCGAGGTCCATAAAACTGGAAAAATCATCAACCCGGACGGGAACATACACTGCGTCGAAGCCGTCCTGCCGAAATCGCGTGTTATGGTACTCGGGTGACCGGGAATGCGCGATGGGATTGCCGACGACAGCGAAATACCGCGTCTCCTGACCGCAGCTCGCGTGGGCATACAGGTCGTGCAGCGTGTCAGGAGAAATGTGCCCTGGCGCGGCCAGCGTCGACGAGGCCGGGCTCGTGAAGGTAAAAAGGTTTGCGAGAACACTGCTCAAAAGCCGTGTCGGGACACCGTACGAACCCATGCCGACCACCACGTGCGGTCCGGCACACGATCGTCCGGCACGTAACAGCTGCAGCACGTCCGAAACGCCGTTCGGTCTTGCAGCCACTTTGGCGCAGTCGCCGATGTCCAGAAGACGCACGAGCTCGTGCGAAAGATCCGCCGGCACTCCCTCGAGGTAGTGCCGGCTGGCGATAATCCGGCTCCCCTTCGCCCGGGCTTCACGGACAAGAGCCTGCCGCTGTTCGAACCCCTGCGGATCGGCCTCTACATCGACCCAGGAGAATCCTCCGGGAAGGAGCGCTCGAACAAGCGACAGCCGTTCGCCTTCGGTTCCCGTCCAGGCGCCGCCGTCCTGCTGCCGTCGCACCGTCAGGATGCTCCTGAGATCTCCGAACGACCGTACAACGTTGTCCGGGTTACGTTGGAGTTGCGTTCGTTCGTCGGGATCGAGCAGGTCAACACGGAGCTCTACAAGGTCTATGTACGAGCGGTACGCAGCAATGTGCGCGTAGTTTTCCTTCATGGTCGAAGCCGTCAGACAAAGACAGATTTCGGGCATCAGAAGTCCATCCGTGAGAGGTACAGGTCTTCGATTCGTCCCGACGAATCGACAAACACGGTAAGCTCGATCGGTACGCCGTAGCCGAGAATGCGGAACGACGCTGCGCGAGCGGTATCTGGGAGCCAACGCGGAGGGCCGAGTTCGAACGCGAGCTCTTCGATGCTGTCTCCAACACGAACACCATGAAGGGTGCGACTCGAACGGTCGTCTATACGCAACTGCCAGACCGCATTATCAAAAAAATAAACATAACTGTAGTCTGCGTATAAAAATACAACGAAGCTGTCTTCGCCGGTTGCATCCGGTTCGACAAAAACCCGCTGTGGTGGACCTGTGATTTCGTACA
>SKKC01000353.1 GCA_007121695.1 Spirochaetales bacterium
GTTAACGCTGGCGCGCTCCGGGAGGCACGGAAGATACATCACCCGCCATTGCGTCAAGCTGCATATATCGCTGGCGGGGCAGGAAAACTCCATCCTTGTGATCCCGAAGAAATGCCATCAGCTTCTCTCTCACCTCGTTGTGCAGATACCACGATGTGAAGGCCGTCGTGCCCATGAGCCAAATCCACAGGATGACACCGTTCTCATCCGCCTCCACCATCTCGATCACTGGTGGCTCGACCAGTCGAGGATCGTCCTGCACGATTTCGCTAACTTTCTGACGCACAAGATCGACGTCGATTTGGTAATCTACGGCGATCTTCACGATGCGACGCACGGGCTCGCCCTCCTTCGACCAGTTCTCAAAGGCACGCGATAGAAACTCGCTGTGAGGAACAATCAGTCGCGTGTCGTTAGCGGTCCGTATGACGGTATGAGCGAAGGAGATATCCTCTACCGTGCCCCAAAGATCGTTATAGACAACAAAATCGCCGATCCGCACTGGATCTGTCAGCGCGATCTGAAGACCTGCGACCATGTTTCCGAGCAGTGCCTGCGCGGCGATGGCAAGCAGGACACCCAGAACCCCGGCGGAGGCCAACAGCGACAGGCCGAAAGTGGCGAAAACTCCGAGGTTCAGCAGCATATCGCCGACAACCAGGACCGCCACAGCGACCAGCCCCAATCGGCGCACAATGTAGACGTTTGTTTTCGTCCTGCGGTTCTCCGGGTCGTCGGAGGTCAACGGCACGATGAAGGTTTCGCTCAGCCATCATGTAAACGCGGACAGCAGCCGAAGCAGGAGCCAGGCCCCCGATATCAGGATGATAAGTTTTGTGCCCACGTTCAGGTTCGAGGCGACAGGACCCGTTAACACGACCAGCCGTTCTGTTCCAAAACCGAACAAAAGCGCCGCGATCAAAGTCGCCAGCGGAATGGCTGTTGCTGACAACCAGCGCCGCCAGTGCCGCGACAGCCGTCGCGCCACGACCCCTGCCCCGACGAAAACCGCAATCCAGGCTGCAAGACTTGCCAGCAGCACGCCGCTTACGATCGACCATTCCAACAGCGATGGCCGCCCGAGCATATCCAGACGCTGCCTCAGGGGAACCCAGCCCTCAAGCCAGCCTTCGCCTATGTCACTGTAAAGCTGCGGAACCCGATCCACGACGGTCGGGGAGAAAAGCCAGATAGGCTCTCCTCCGTCGACCCTATACCTGTGCAGGCTGATGGAAACCGGACGCGAGTCCAGCATGATTTCGCCCAGCTCGATCGTGCGACGGCTGTATGGACCTACCGCAGCTTGCATGTCAGGCAAGACACGTGCATCTGGCGTGTCCGGGACCTGGCGCCAATCAATCAACTCGTGACGGCGAAGTATATAAGCCAACATCAACGCCAGATCTTCCGCCTGTCCGGCTTGTTCATCGGCGGGTATGGCGTTCAGATTCAGGACATGGGCGGCGGACGCAGGATCATTCTCGTCAATGGACTCGAGAAACGATTCCAGTGCAGACCGGGGCGTGTCGAGTCGGAGCGCCTCCTCCGCCTCGCCCAGTCCTTCGTTGATGACGGTGACCTCGAACGCTTGGGGTTGCGCCGCGTCTTGTTCTTGCGCCAGAGCGGATGTGACGGCAAACTGCATCGAAGCAGCAGAAAGAAATAGAAACACCCACCGGAATGCTGCGTTTTTTCGCATCCTAAAGCGCATTCACATTGCTCGTCGAGGGACCGAGCCGGTCGCCCCCAGATGTCGTTGCGAACTCACTTGTCGCGAAGTTTGTCTTTGGCGCTGCCGTAAGTATTCTGCGCCTTGCCTTTGGCCTGATCGGCCTTGCCTTCGCCCTCGGTTTTTTTGTCGCCAGTGGCTTTGCCAAGCCCTTCCTTCATCTTTCCGCCGATATGCTTGGCGGAGCCTTTGGCCCTGTCTTTGTCCATTTGCGCCTCCTGTTCAAAGTGCATGTGAAGTAAAACTGAGATCACTTCAAAACGTTCCATCACACTGGCTGGCGGTTTCGCGCCACACCACGAAGCAGCGTCCGACCGCTGCCAATGTCCTGCACACGGGTCAGCAACTGTCCGGGTCTATCCCAGGAATTCACGGAAGTACGCCCGCGCGAGTACAAGGAGGACCGCCTTTTGAGCGACTGCCGGTTGATGACTGATTCCATACCCTACTCATATCGACACGAATGTGAGCGCATATTATAGTGCGATTCACCCGTGGTCAAACAGAATATGAAGCAGACTGATGATGAATTCTCACCAGTACAGGTCTTTCTTCCAGCGGTTCTGGTGCTGCTTCTCCTGCGAGGCTTCGCATTCGAGATTGTGCGGGTCGAGGGCCGGAGCATGGAACCGGAAATTGCTGCGGGAGCTACCCTTCTGGTAAACCGCCTCGCGTACGGTCTGCGTTTGCCGTTTCAGGATCGCTACGCGTTCGCCTGGGGTGCCCCGGAACGTGGAGACATTGTCGTCTTGCAAAGTCCCCGCGACGGCGCTATCGTGGTAAAAAGAATTTTTGCGCGCGCGGGCGATTCCGTCGATACTGTCGGCGGAACTGTGTGGATTCGCGACACACCCGTGGTCACGGATGTGTCTGCAACGGAACAGATCAGATCTGTGTCTGCCGTTCCGAGCGGGTACTTTTTCGTGCTGGGCGACAATCCACCTGAATCGGTCGACTCGCGACACTACGGATTCGTGGAATTTGACGATATTCGGGGAAGAGTTGTCCGGTTTTGACCGACACTCTTAGCAAAGGCCATGGAACACCTCTCAAAGAACCGCCGACGAATTATCATCGCTGCAGCCACGACCATCATACTCTCCGTAACGCTCGTCGCCGGGTACGCCGATATAATGGTCCTGCGTCCGGATGCAGTCCGCCCGGTCGGGACCCGCGGCATCGGGGTCGAACGCGGCCCCATCCTTGACCGGAATGGCCGCATCCTTGCACTTCAGACCGAACTGTACACCGTAAGCGCGTGGGTTCCCTACGTCCGCAACCCCGACACCACGGCTGTGGAACTCGCACAGATCATGGACCGTCCTGTTGATGACCTGCTTGCTCTTCTGACGGGCCCGCGAAACTTCGTGTTTCTGCAGCAGCGGGTTCCGAAACGGATCAGCGACCAGATCGTCGCCGCGCAGGCAGAAGGCCGTTTGCGAGGCATTCTGCTTGAACCGACCGCCTCGCGCACATACCCACACGGCGACCTCGCGGCCCACGTTCTGGGCTTTGTCGGGACCGAAAACCGGGGCCTCGACGGCATCGAATTCATGCGGGACCGGGACCTGTTTCCGACCGAAGGCCGACCGCGGGCAGACATGCTCTACGGAAACCAGGTTGTTCTGACCATCGACATTAACATTCAGCAGGCTGCCGACCGGCTCGTTCGTGAGACACTGCAGCGCGAGAACGCCGATTCGGCCATGATGCTCGTGCTCGATGCTCGCTCGGGCGAGGTCCTTGCCTACTCGTCTGCACCGACCTTCAATCCCAATACGTTCGGGAACTTCGGCGCCGACCAGCGTCGAAACCGTCCCGTTTCCATGATCTTCGAACCCGGGAGCGTGTTCAAGGTGTTCAGTCTGGCCGCCGCGCTCGAACTCGGCTCGACCCGCGACGGTGACGTCTTCGTAACCGACGGGGTCTATCATCCTGTCAGCTGGGGAAGTCACAGACCGATTACCGATATTCAGAACTACGGGACAATGGATCTTCGCCGGGTAATGGCTCGCTCGAGTAATGTTGGTGTTGCATACGCGACAGAGAATCTGTCGGCCCAGGACCTGTATTCGCGCCTCGTGGCGTTCGGTTTCGGGGAGCTGACAAACGTCGGCATCAACGGCGAAGAGGCGGGCCTGTTGAATCCGCCGGAACGCTGGACGTCCAGAAGTTTGCCGACCATTGCGATTGGTCAGGAGGTCGCGGTAACCGCCATGCAGATCGCCGCAGCGGCGACAACACTTGCCAATGCCGGAGTACTCGTCGCGCCGCAGATCGTGCGCGAAATCATCGCACCCGACGGAAGCGTTCTCGAGCAGTTCGAGCGGCGACCCGTGCGGGAGGTGATCAGCCCACACGTGGCCGATACGATCCTCGATTACCTGCATACCGCAGCCCTGCCGGGTGGCACGGGCGTTCGCGCCCAGATCGACGGAGTACAGATCGCGGCCAAGACCGGCACCGCGGAATATTTCGACATTGAAACAGGCACCTACTCATCTGACCGGTTCATAGGCTCAACGCTCGCGCTGTTCCCGCGCGAGAATCCCGAGATAATCGTGTACATGGTCGTCGAAAACCCGCAGGCGGAGTTTATCTGGGGTGCCCGGGTCGCCGCTCCTGTGGTAGCCGAAATGGCTGAGTTCCTGATTCCATATCTCGGCATATCACGGGAGGGCGACCGTTCGGTGACGCTTCCGCAGCATTTTGCACAGACCGTCCCCTCGCTCCCCGACATGACCGACGTAATGCCTGACCTTGTGAACCTTCCCCGCCGTACCGTTGCCGCGCTTCATGACCGTGAGGACGTCCGTATTGAAATCGAAGGCAGCGGGTGGGTTGTCAGACAGTCACCTCCTCCCGGTACACCTCTCGAACAGGGAATGACAGTCCGTCTTGAGCTTGAATAACGAACTGCTTCGCTCACA
>SKKC01000390.1 GCA_007121695.1 Spirochaetales bacterium
ACAAGGCCGCGTTCGGAAAGATATGCAACCGCCCTGCTGACGGTCTCGATTGTGACCCCGTGCCTGTCGGCGAGCGTTCTGAAGGTGGGAAGCTTTTCTCCCGGGAGTAGTTCGCCGGAGGAAATGAGATCCTGTATGGAGGCAGCGATGTATCGGTACTTTGGACCGTGTGAGGTGTTCACACGGAAAAGAATGATCGGTTTGGCGGTAGCTGTCAAACATAATAGAACTCACAGAGCAGAAGGAGAAGATCATGTTCGTTACCGGGAAATTCCCGAATGCTAACTGCGTGGATATTCGGTCCGAAGCGAGCGATGTAGTTTCGGCTACCGTTCGCATGAGTGCAAAATCACTCGAAAACGGGTGGACAAATCAGTGCCCGCTGTTTCTTGGGCGCGTAGAGGATGCGCGCGGGCGTCGCATACGACTCGACGTACGCTGGCCCGAGTTTAACCGCGACTCGATGGTTGGCGCACACGAGTACGGTGGCAACGACAGTTTCATCGAGGCCGCACCTCACTGTGTCTATACGAGCACCGACGGTATCGACTGGGTGCGTCATCCTGGTGCGGTGCGGTCGGACTGGCGAGTGCAGATTCCGCTCGAGATCAACAGCGATGTCCTCTATGTCGCAATTAACCTCCCGTATACGGTGGAAGACTACCGACGCCTCCGCGATGTTCTCGCACGCTCGCCGTACGTACACCGCACGCACATTGGCGCCAGCTACGGCGCCTGCGATCTGGACCTGTACGAAATCGCCGAAAACCCCGGCGCCCCGGCGCGGAAACCTGCCGTGTACATACAGGCGCTGCAGCACCCGAGCGAAGTGACCGGCCCGCGCGTACTCGACGCCATGCTCCGGTATCTCGTGAGCGATGAGCCCGAGGCGGTTCGATTCCGGCGTGAATGTACCCTGTACACGGTGCCGATTATTGCTGCCGACGCGTGGCTGGAGGGCGTGGACTTCCACCTCGCAGGGGGGAATCTGAACCGGGACTGGCTCGATTTCTCCATGACCGAGACCCGGCTGCTTCGCCCGGTCATCGAGACGATCATGTCGTCGCCTGCGAGACCGAACCTGGCGCTCGACTTTCACAATGGCTGGCACAGTATGGGGCACCATGGCGCAGCGATCACCGTCATGCCGCCCGAGTCTGTCGGGCACGAACTTCCGGAGCGCCAGCGAGCGTTTATTTCCCGGGTCGCCGCCAACACGGACTACATACCCGAAACCGCAATCTGGGAAGCCGGATACAAACCGCAGGGCTTTGCCGGTTACGTGACCCGGACCTACGGCGTTCAGGCCCATACGGTCGAGTTTTCGCGGTTCTCGATCTGGGATCGCCAGACCGACGCCCACGAACCGCTGAGCCAGGAGCGGCTTGTGAGGTTCGCCCGACAACTGGTTCCGGTGCTGACGGACTGGCTTACCGGGCCAGGACAGAAACCAGTCGCGCTTCCGAAGGAGTTATGACATGGATACGAGTACACCATACAATCGTGCCGCCTCGATCGTGCAGGAACGCGAGCGGATTCGTTTTTACCAGACGAATGAACCGACAGCGGCCGATCCGAAACGTGTGCTGGTCGCCGGCGACTGGGCTTCCTGCCGGTGCTATGCGGATGCCGCGGAACGTCCTGCCTCGTCGTTATACGGAGATTACGCACAGACCATTCAGGACGCGGATCTGGCCATCGTTAACTTCGAGTGCGGTCTCGCGGGGGGCGGGCCGGTACGGAAAGAAGGGCCCAATCTGGAAGGAACTCCTGAGTCCATTCGGGCGTTGCGCGAGCACGGATTCCGGCTGGCCACCCTCGCGAACAATCATACCGTTGACTTCGGTCGTTCCGGGCTTGATGCGCTACTTGAACGCTGCGACGAGGCCGGAATGGACGTCGTCGGGGCGGGGGGCGACCCGTACCGTCCGGTGTACTATGATCTCGGCGACACGAGGGTCGGTATTCTGAACTTCGTCGAGCCCATGGAGGCTCCGGTTCCCACGCATACGGGGAGTGAACTTGCAAACGCCTTTGATATCCGTGTCATACACGACATCACGCGGACCCGGGCCGAATGCGACGTTCTTCTGGTGATTGTTCACGGTGCCCGCGAGTATGTGCCACTACCGTCGTACTACTGGTACTCCTACGCGCTTCGTCTCGCCGATGCTGGCGCCGACGTGGTCATCGGGCACCATCCGCATGTACCGCAGGGAGGGACGCTGCGGGTGACACCCGACGGGCGTACCGTTCCCGTGCTATATTCGACCGGCAATTTCATTTTCCGTCCGGCCATGCCGGTTCCGGAGCAGATTCCTCCGCATACCGGAGACGGGTATCTGGTCGAACTGGGCATCGCGAAGAAACGAATCGAGGCGGTACACCTGCTGCCGTATGGCATACACGGTGGTGAAGGAATCCGTCCGGTGCCGACGGAAGATCTCGATCGGTTCTGTCACTTCATTCGGGAGCTTAGTCGTGATCTTCAGGATCCGTCGCGAGTCGAAGCGTGGTTCGATGCTGTCGTCGATTATCAGTGGGAGAAGCACTACGCAGGGCGCTTTCAGCGATTCACCGAACAGTTCTTTGCGGGCGATATCGAAGCGCTTCGCTGGGTCCGAAGCCACCACCGGTCGCCAACGCACTACGAGCTTGTCGATCGTGCGCTTATGCGCATGCAGCACGGACTGTTCGGCACAAGCGATCCTGAACTCAGGGAGCGCCTGTCGTCATGGTACGAAGGTACCTGGCCGTGCGCCGGGTTCGGAACGCCGATCGCGGATCAGTAGTCGGTCAGCCCGGGAGACTGTCGAGAAAGGTCTGCGTCAGCGAGGCGCAGGCCTGTGGTTTCTCGATAACGACCGCGTGTCCCGCACCGGGAATACGACTCAGGCTCGAGCCGGGAATGTGCTTCTGCATGAGCTCGCTGTAGCGATGTGTTTTCAGAATGTCCAGCTCGCCAACGAGGATGTGCGTCGGGCAGCGTATCTGTTTCAGCTCATCGGTTATGTGCAGTTGCAGAAACGCGTCGCATAGTCGCGCAAAGCCCTCAAAATACTCCCGCGGAAGCCCTGCTACCGCCTCCTCACGCTCGGCGAGCAGTTGGCGGTTGTGCGCAATGTACTCCGCCGAGTAGTTCCAGGGAATCAGGCAGCGATAAAAGACACGAGGGTCGGCCAAGGCTGCCACCTTCCAGCTTTCAACGGCCGCTGACAGGACTTCATCCATCTCGCTTACCCCATCGATCAGCACCAGTGAGCGACAGCGCTCGGGATACTGCAGCGCAAAGAGCATGGCTACTTCGGCGCCATAGGAGGTGCCTATCAGAGCCGCTGACTCGATCTCGAGCCGGTCGAGCAGCGAGGCCAGCTCGTGAGCGTGGCGTAGCATGTCGTACGGAGCGTCGGCTTTTTCGCTGCGCAGCTGGTCCCTGAAATCGTGAAGTACGTCCCTTCCTGGTTTCAGATGTTCGCGAAACGGCTTCCAGTGCGATGTGGTCATGCCGATGCCGTTCAGAAATACGCGTGGCACGCCGGGCCCGGGGTGATCCTCCACGTACAGTCCTGTCGAGATATCGCTATTCATGTCGGGTGCCTCCTTCCGCGCCTGTCCTGATCCAGGCTCCTTCGAACAGAACAGGGCGTTTTCCATGTACAATGGGGAGTCCAGTCTGTGTCGACGACTCCCAGTACGCCGGACGGTTCAACTCACGGATCTGGTGCTCGGAGTCGGAGCGAAACGAAACCGCTTCCAGTTCGCTCTGCAGCTGATCCCGGGTAAGAAAACACTGCGGTTCGTCGTTAAAGTCGGTGAAAATATACGTGCTTCCCGGGACCGGATCAGCCGTCGGGGGGAGTGTGTTCCGGGAAAAAGTCGTCAGATACAGCGCCGCTCCCGAGTCAGCGACTCGGGACGCTTCACGAATCGCCAGGCGCAGTTCCTGCTCGGTACGAGCCAGATTCCACACTCCGTGGGAAACAATCAGGTCAAACGACCGGTCATCGAAGGGGAGCTCATGCATTGGTGCCCGTACAAGTATGTCCCCGGTATCCGGTGTTATGTCGCTCAGGAGCCGTGCGGCGGCCTCGAGCATCTTTTCGGACGTATCCGTGCCGCGACAGTCGTGGCCAGCCTCGAGAAGCGGTCGCAGGTGACGCCCGGCGCCACAACCGATGTCCAGCACGCGAAGTCGACGGCCGGCGGAGAACTCGCGGACATATCCGAGCAGCGTCGTGCTTGGTTTTTTTCGGGTGAAATTGCCGACTATGTTCGGGCTGTCCCAGACAGATTCATAGGGTGATGCATCCATGGTACCGGTAGTGTACACCAGCTGCGCTGCGAGAAAAACCGTTTACCCGTCGTGCTGGCCTTTGATATAACTATCAGGGCATGAATCCCACCCCCTCGCATGAAACCACCAGGCTGTTCAGGTTCGTGATTCGAAGCGCCGTCCTTATAGCGGTGGCCAGTATACTGCTGTCGATTCTTTCGATTGTCTTCGGGACTCCCGGATCGACAATAGAACCTCCATCGATTCCCGACGCGGCGGATGTATCTCCCCGCGACGAACTCCGAGCTCCGGCGCTGCGAGGCGGGTTTGATCTTGTGATTCTGAATGGCCGTGTAATGGATCCCGAATCGGGCTTTGA
>SKKC01000328.1 GCA_007121695.1 Spirochaetales bacterium
ATGGCTGCCCTTCGCGAACGCGCGTACGCGCTCGGTGTCGTCAGTACTCCAGCCGTAGGCACGGATCTTCCCTTCCTCTACAAGAGAGTCGAGCGTCTGGAGTATCTCGCCGACATCTTCGGTCGGATAGCTGCCGTTGTGGAACTGGTAAAGGTCTATGTAGTCAGTTTTCAAGCGTCGAAGCGACTGTTCACACGCTTCGCGAATGTCGTCGGGGCTGGCGCCTTCTCCCGTGATTTCTTTGGTTTCTTCGTTGAATATGCTCCAGAACTTGGTGGCGATCACGACCTTCTCACGTTTGCCTGCGAGCGCATTTCCAAGTACCCGTTCGCTGTGTCCTGCGCCGTAGATGTTTGCCGTATCAAAGAGCGAGATGCCGTGTTCGATCGCGGCATGAATGGCTGCTTCGGACTCGTTATCGTCTACCTCTCCCCATCCCACAGGTTTCCCGTCCCGGTACAGGACGCCACCTATCGCCCAGCAACCCATACCAATGGCGCTTGTTTCTATGTTTGATCGTCCCATTATTCGCTTCATATGATTCCTCCCCGTCTGAATGCGTTCCATTCCGCACGGTACGAAACTATCTTCTCACGGTCATTTCCGACTGACAAGAACCAGTCTACTCTGCGGGACAGCTCACGAAATGATCGCCTATCCGCGGGCTTCCCTCACGATAGCGACACCGTAGACCGGCAGGTGCAATGTGCCTGCACATGACTCGCCGGTATCCACCAGTGTGAAGTTTCGACCGCCCGGCAGTGTCACCGTCACGTCGTCGGGTGTGTAGTTCTGAACAAAGTAGTACAGGTACGACGCGTTCTCGCGAAGACCAACCGCGACGCCGGCGGGGAGTTGCCCGTCAAGGTTTGGCGTCAGGCCCGTACGCGAGGCGAGTGCGCGGTAAAACGCCGCGAGATCGTGTTCCGCGTGACGCGCGGCGAGATACCATGCCTCGCCTGCGCCAGACTCGTGCCTCGTCAGCGCGGGTAAATCGCGGTACATGCCGTCCCGATATCGGGCTACGACCTCGGCGCCTTCGGTGTGCACGCGATCGCAGAGCTCGCCAACCGTAAACCCGCCGTCGAGGCCCAGGGTGTTATCCGGCTCGAAGCTGCAGCTCCGGGTTTCACCGACCGGAAGCGCGTCGATCTCCTCGCTCCAGATGCCCAGCACGCCCCGTAGCGGTCCGGGGAAGCCGCCGAGGAAGCACAGATCGGTTTCGTTTACGATTCCGGACCAGTACGTGGCGACGAACGTGCCGCCAGCCTTCACGAAGGCTTCGACACGCTCTGCGAATCCCGGACGGAGCATGTATGCCATAGGCGCCAATACGAGCTTGTATCCGTCAAGCGGCATGGTCTGGTCTATTACGTCGGTCGGAATGTTGAGCTTCCACAGCTGCCGGTAGTGAGTAATGACAGTCTCGAGATACGCTGTGCGTCCGTCGTTGCGGGGCCCCTGCGCGGTTTCGATCGCCCAGCGGTTCTCCCAGTCGAATACGACGGCCGTCTGAGCCGGAACCCTGCTTCCCGCAACTTCGGAGATCGACTCAAGCAGCGAACCGAGATCAGCCACCTCCCCGAACACGCGGGTATGCTCGTGACCGACGTGGTCGACTACCGCCCCGTGAAACTTCTCCCATGCACCGCGACTTTTCCGCCACTGGAAGTACTCGATCGTATCCGCCCCGTGCGCCACGGCCTGTATACTCGAAAGCGTGTGCATGCCGGGTTCTTTGCGTTTACCGACCTGCTGCCAGTTGGTCATGCTCGGGGTGCTTTCCATGAGCATGAACGGTTTCCCCGCTTTAACCGAGCGTACAAGGTCGTGCACGAACGCAACGTCTGCCGCGCGTTCGTAGTCGCGAAGGTCTGCTGACGGCGAAGCTTCGTCGGTGCCGTCGCCCGCGGCTCCGTTGCCGCTCCCTGGACCCTGGCCGGTAATGCCGTCTCCCGGTGCCTGACCCGGCCGCTCCGCTGGCGTGTGCCAGCGCGGATAACTGTCCCAGGAAGCAACGTCCATGACATCGGCGAAGCGGAAATAGTCGAGACCGGGATAGTTTTCCATGAAGTTCGTGGTAACAGGGATATCCGGGGTAACTCGCCTGAGCGGTTTCATTTCGTGACGCATGAAGTCAACTGTCTGGTGCGTCACGAATCGCTTCCAGTCGAGCACAAGCCCGTGTACGGCGCGCTCTCCGTGCGGCGCCGGCGACAGAATCTGATCCCAGTCCTGATAGGTCCTGCTCCAGAACGATGTCCACCAGGCACGGTTCAACGCCTCGAGGTCGCCCTGGTAGCGTTCCCTGAGCCATTCCCGGAATGCCACCTGCGAGAAGTCGGAGTGATCTTCGCCACCGTACTCGTTGGAAATATGCCAGATCAGGAGCGCGGGATGGCCTGCGTAGCGTTCGGCGAGCTTCGTATTTATGATCTGTGTTTTCTCGCGCATTACGGGCGAGGAGTAGTTGTGGTTATGCCTGGTGCCCGGCAGCTCGAGCGTTCGGTCCGCGCGGACGCGGTTTGTTTCGGGATAACGGGTTGCGAGCCAGCGCGGGCGCGCTCCTGTCGGGGTCGCGAGGCACGCGTACATTCCCGACTCTGCGAGTCGGTCCATGATTCCGTCGAGCCACTCAAAGTGAAACTCCCCCTCGACTGGTTCCAGAGCCGCCCATGCGAAAATGCCAATGTTCATGATCGAGCACTTCGCGAGCTTCATGAGGCGAAAGTCTTCGTCGATAACCTCGGGCACGTGCAGCCACTGGTCGGGGTTGTAATCGGCTCCATGCAGGAGTGTGTTTACGCGGGGATGGAATATCGGATTGTAGTTCATAGCGGGGTCAAGCATAGTTTGCATGATATGTTCAGGCAAGCCGAAAAACGCTCTTGACCACCCGGTCAAACGGGAGTAGCGTATACGTGTACTATTTGACCAGGTGGTCAAGGAGGTGTGGTATGCAGATACCGGTATGGGGCTGGGTTCTGATTGGCGTGGGTGTCGTGCTCATTGGCTACATCAAGCTGAAGGCGTGGGCTGCCATAAAACGGAAGATGGATGCAAAGGCGAACACGGTCCCCGAGGACGACGAGTAGTCGTGCCGAACGAGGCGTTTTTGCGGCTGGCGCAGGAAAAACAGGACGGGATTCTGTCCTGCGCCCGCCGGCATTTCATGGCAGACGGGTATGCGGGGGCGTCGACGAATCGCATGGTCGCGGACATGGGGATATCGAAGGGGAGTCTGTTCTACTACTTCGACGGAAAGGAAGATCTGTACCTTTCCGTTCTGTCCCGGGCGCAGCGTTCTATCGCGCGCGAAATGCGCTCGGCCATAGTCGAATGGCCCACGGATCTGGTGGAACGGCTCGAAGTGATTCTTCGCGCTGGCGGTGAGGTACTGAAGCAGCATCCGGAAGATTACCGGCTGTTTCAGCACTTTCTCGACAGCGGGCAGTCGGAACTGCTGCAACGTTTCGTCGCCGGGTACGTGGACGGCCAGACCGAAGTTTCGCTTGCAGGCTGGTTCGACGGTGTCGACACGTCACGGTTTTCTGACGAACCCGAGGTCATCTACGAGGTCGTGCAATGGCTGCTGACCGGCATCAAGTTCGAGTACATGAAGGCACGCGGTGGGGCACAGCGGTCGCTCGCGGAAACGGTAGACGAAATTACGGTTCGCATGGAACGCGCCATGAAGCTGCTGCGGCGCGCAATCTTCACGCAGGAAGGTCACACACAATGATACGTGTACAGAATCTGTATCACGACTACGAGGGGAAGGGCAGTTTCGCGGTCAATGACGTCAGCTTCGAAGTCCCGGCCGGGTCCATTTACGGCTTTCTTGGTCCGAGCGGATCGGGCAAGAGCACCGTTCAGAACATACTGACCAAGCTGCTCGCCCTGCAGCAGGGAACGGTGAGCTACGAAGACGTTCCGCTGCACGAGATACACCCGTCGTTTTTCAACAGGGTCGGCTACTCCTTCGAGCTCCCCAACCTCTACACGAAACTGACCGGCCTTGAGAATCTCCGCCTGCACGCCGGCCTCTTCTCGGTTCCGACCGAAGACCCAAGGCGCGTCCTCGATATGGTCGGGCTCGCGGACGCCGCGCATCGCAAGACAGCGCAGTACTCGAAGGGCATGAAGCAGCGCCTCAGCTTCGCCCGGGCCATCATCAACCAGCCTGATCTGCTCTTTCTCGACGAGCCCATGTCGGGCCTCGACCCGACTACCGCGGCCCGAATCAAGACCATTATTGCCGAGAAGCGCGCCTCTGGGGTTACGATCTTCATGACGACACACAACATGTACACAGCCGACGAGCTGTGCGATCAGGTTGCGTTCCTGAATAACGGCCGCATTATCGCAGCAGACACTCCGAGGAACCTCAAACTCGCCTACGGCGAAAAGTCAGTCAGAATAGAATATGCAGCTGATGATGCAAGCGCGAGCTTCCGGACGGACACCCTCTTTCTTGACCAGGAAGACGACCGCCGGCGGTTTCTCGCGCTGACCGAAGCGGGGCGTGTTGAAACCGTCCACAGCCAGGAAGCAAGTCTCGAACAGATCTTCGTACGCCTGACCGGGCGGGGGCTTTCCTGATGCGCGCCCTGTGGTCGCTCATGAGCGGCGAGGTCACGACCATGCGACGCAACCTTTTCTCGATAATCATGGTGCTGACGCTCGTCCTAACCGTCACCGGCTACTATCTGGTGCCCGAGACTGCCCACACAGCAGGCGCGATCGCGGCAGGCGTTTCCGTGGAGCTTCTCGAGGATCTCCCCGTACGCCTTCTCGGCGAACGGCGGGCACCGATCGGGAACCGCATGAATTTCATCATCAACCTTATTGTCTTTGAAGTTCTAATCCTGCCCTTCGTGTTCATTGCGGTGAACCTGTTCCAGGAGAAGCAGGATGGAACCATTCGTGCGTATCGTGTGACGCCTGGCGGGACGCTACGGTATGTTGCAGCGAAAGTGTTGCTGTGGACGGTGCTGACAATTCTGTACGGGGTGCTGTTGCTGCTACTGACGGTCGGCTGGACTCTGAGCATGTTGTCGTGGGCAGCGATGCTTCTGCTCTTTGCGGTGGCCGGTCTGTTCATTAGCGGGGCTGGTTTTTTCGTGGCGCTGTTTTTTTCGAACATCAGCGGATGGTTTCTTCCGGGAATCTCGGTCCTGCTTCTGAGCCAGCTCCCGATCGTGTCGTATCTCTTCCCGACCTTCTCTCCGACCTGGATCACCTGGTTTCCGACGTATCGATTGCTGTATGCCGTCCGTGACATTCTGACGGTCGGGCCGGTCGGCCGAATGGCGCCGCACGCTACAGTTGGAGGGGCACTGCTGTACATGGCCGGACTGGCTCTCGCCGCGCTTGCGCTTGCCTGTGTTGCCGCGGATCGACGACTTATGCGCGAGGCACGGCTATGAGTGCGTTCTGGCGTATACGAGCGCGCCTCGCTGCGGACTGGGCCATGGCCCGGCGGGATCCGATTTCCCTGTACATTCTGCTCGCTCCGATCATTTTTGCCGTGCTTATTCGCGCATTCGTTCCGGGCCTCGGTTCCGGTACGCCGACCTTCGCGGTGCTCGAGTCGGTGCCGCTTCCCGCGCGCGAGATTCTTGCACGCCACGGGCAGATTGTACTGTTTCCGGATCAGGAATCGCTTGAAGCACGGGTGAACCGCCCCGACGACGTTCCGGGGTTTGTACCGGAGCGGAACAGCGTAACGATGCTCCTTCAGGGCGACGAGGCGGAGGCTTCCGGGCAGTTTTTTCGCCTTGTTCTGCTCGATGTGATCGCAGGCGGCGGTGTATTGAACGTTTCCGACGCACCCGAAGGGGACGGTTCGTCCATGCTGCTGAGGTATCTGGCGATCGTGGTCCTCATGACCACGGTGCTTCTGGGGGGCATGCAGACAGGGTTTCTGCTGGTAGAAGACCGAAGTTCGGGTGCGATCCGCGCGCTCGCCGTGTCACCGCTTCGCCTGCGGGACTATCTTGTTGCACGCTATCTCTACAGCCTCGCGCAGAGCGGGTTCGGCATGGTCGCGGCGGCGTACATTATGCTTGGTGCTTCAGTCGCGCTTCCGTCGCTCCTCCTGACCGTACTTGTCGGAGGTTTGTGCGGCACACTGGTGGGAACGCTGCTCGGAACGCTCGCCGACAGCCAGATTGCGGCAATGGGCGTTGGCAAGCTCGTCATTCCGCTGTTTCTGCTGGTCCCGCTCCTGAGTCTCGTCATCCCTGAAACCTTTTTCCCGCTCCTGTGGCCCTTTCCGAACTTCTGGCTGTGGAGCATGCTCGAATCGGTGTACGTCGGTCACCTTGGCTACAGTTTTGGTCTGAGCACGCTGCTCGCGTCGGGCCTCGGACTCCTTGCAAACATCCCGCTTATGCTGCGACTGAAAACAAGCGTGCGCCTGCGCTAGGTGAGCGTTCGCACACCCGGTTCTCCTCCGCTATACTGTATGACATGGAGCACCAGAACGTGCCTTCCCGCATTCTTCTCTGCGAAGACGAGCGCATTGTTGCGCTTTCAGAAAAGTCCGTCCTCGAGCGTGAGGGATACGCCGTTGATATCGCCGAAAACGGGGAGCAGGCGCTCGAGATGCTCGCGGCGGCCGGGGACCAGAGCAGCAGACGCCCGTCGCTCATTCTCATGGACATAGACCTTGGTCCGGGTCTGGACGGAACGGAGACTGCCGAACGAATTATCGTCTCATACGATATTCCGCTGGTGTTTCTCTCCTCGCACACCGAACCCGAAATCGTCGAGAAGACCGAAGGAATAACCTCCTACGGATATGTCGTCAAGAACACCGGGGATACGGTGCTGCTTGCCTCCATACGGATGGCCTTCCGGCTGTTCGAAGCCAAGCAGCAGCAGCGTGATTTGGACGACCAGTTGCGGGCGCAGAATCAGTATCTGCAGCTCTACAGAACTGCGGTCGACGGCATGGACGATCACCAGATTGCGGTGGTCGATGCCGGCTACACCTACCGCATGGTAAGCCGGCAGTTTGCCGAGAGTTATGCCTCGCAGGAGGCGCAGATCGTCGGACGTACCGTCACCGACCTGGTCGGGCAGGATGTCTTCGCTGACAGGATACAGCCCTATATCGACCGGGGATTGTCCGGCGAACAGCTGGAGTTCCACGAGTGGTTCCAGTTTCCTCTGCTCGGCTCGCGATACATGCGCGTCAGGTACTACCCGCTGCCGGATTTCGACTCGGGATGTTCGGCGGTCGCGGTTGTCATGCGGGACATTACGGACAGAATGCGGGCCGAAGAACAGGCGCGGCTGGCAGAGCATAACCTGGACCTCATTTTTAGCGCTGTTCCGGCAGTCATCTGGTTTACCGATCTGGAGGAACGCTATATCCGGGTCAATCGTACCTGGGCACGGGTAAAGGGCATTTCGCCGTCCGACGCGATCGGGAAGACCGCCCGCGACGTGTTTCAGCCGGACGTGGCGAGGCAGCTTCAGCAGGAAGAGCGGGAAATCGTTCGCACGGGACAGCCCCTGCTGGGGCATCTGCAGCAGTATCAGACCCTTTCCGGGGAAGACCGGTGGAGTCGCACAGACCGTCTGCCCATGACGGACGAGGCCGGGAACATTATCGGGGTCGTCGGCTTTGCAGTGGATATTACAGCCGAGCGGCAGGCTATACAGGATCTCGAGGCCGCGCGCGCGCGAACGGATGCGATCCTCGCCGCGCACCCGGACATTGTCTTCATAACCGACCCCGACGGCCTGATTCTCGAGTACCATACCCGGGCAACGGATCTGCTTGCGGGAACAGAGATACTCGGAAGATCGGTCCAGGAGCAGCTTCCCGGCGAAACCGGCAGCAGAATCGGAGACGCGATACGGCGGGCCTACGATACGGGGGACCTGCAGATTATCGATTACGAGCTCGAAGTTCCTGCGGGGCACCGCTACTTCGAGGACCGGCTTGTCAGACTCGACGACGGGCGCGTGCTCGGCATTGTCCGTGACATTACCGAGCGGAAAACCGCCGAGCTGGAGGTGCGGAGACTCCTTGCCGAAAAAGAGAACCTGCTTCGCGAGGTGCAGCACCGGATAAAGAACACCATGAATACCATGGGGGCCATGCTGTCGCTGCACGCGAGCGCGGTTCAGGACAGTCCCGCCGCTGCGTCCGCCCTGACGGACGCCAGAAGCCGGTTCCGCAGCATGGAGGTCCTGTACGACCAGTTGTACAGATCGGACACCCACGACCGGTCGTCGTTGAGAGACTACCTCTCCCAGGTCGTGCAGACCGTCGTGGCGCTTTTCCCGGCCGGTGACCGGGTCGCCGTATCGTTTGAGCTACAGGATCTGGTGCTTCCCACCTCTGCGCTTTCTCCCGTCGGCATGATCGTCACGGAACTCGTTACCAACGCCATGAAGTACGCCTTCAATGCAGAACAGTTCCAGATCGATGAACAACCGGTTCTCTCGGTTACCTCAGAGCTTACTCCGGACACGGTGTGCGTAACGGTCCGCGACAACGGTCCCGGCTACCCCGCGGGAAGCGCGGCCAGCGCCGGTGGAGGCTTCGGCCTCCGCATGGTTCGCGCGCTTGCCGAACAGATTCAGGGCACGGTCACGGTCGACTCCGGGCGCGGCACGTCCGTGAGCGTTGTCTTCCCGCGCCCGTCCCGATCGTAAGCTCTCTTCGCCCGGTATGCCGGTCAGGTTCCGCTGAGGCCCGCCTCGACGGCCGCCCGTTCTGCCGATAGCGCGGCTTTGTAGCGGGCGAAGTAGGTCGCGAATCCCGCCGCGTCGCTGTCGGTCGGTGCAACGGTGCTGACCGATGCGTCCGCGAATACCGCGTCCAGGTATTCGGGAAGCGATCCGCCTCCGTCTTTCACGAAGGCCGCGAGCAGAGCCATGCCCCACGCGCCGCCCTCGCCGGCTGTTTCCATAACCGAGCATTCGCACCCGGTGACTGCCGCTGCTATCTGCTGACCGACGACCGGTGTGGTAAAGAAGCCGCCGTGACCGGTAATACGCTCCACGGTCGCACCTTCGCGCTCTCGCAGCACGTCGAGCCCGATGCGCATCGCCGCGAGCGCCGAGAAGAGGTGCGCCCGCATAAGATTCGCCGGCGTGAACCGCGCATCTGCAGAACGCACAAACAGTGGTACACCGTCGGCGAACCCTGTCAGATGTTCGCCGGAGCGGTAGGGAATGACGGTGAGACCTCCCGCATCCGGTTCGGCCTCGAGCGCGAGGGGCAGGAGTTTCGAGAAGGTGTCGCTCAGGGTTCCGCTCGTACCGAGCGCGGAAGACGACTCGGTAAGCATCGATACCCAGTCGTTCAGATCAGAGGTGCAGTTGTTCGAGTGGGCCATGGCAACCGTTCTGCCGTCCGGCGTCAGGAATACGTCGATCTCTTCGTGAAAGCCCGCGAGGGGTTTCTCGAGGACGACCATGGCGAACGCGGATGTACCGGCGGACATGTTTGCCGTCCGGGGGCGAATGCTGTTGGTCGCGATCATGCCGGTTCCGGCGTCGCCCTCGGGCGGGCAGAAGCGGACGCCCGCCTTGACGGTACCGGTTGGATCGAAATCGGCGATTGCGTTTTCCTTCAGGGTGCCTGCCTCCGTGCCGTGGGGTACGACTTCGGGCATGATATCGAGCAGACGCCAGGGGATACCTTTCTTCTCGAGAATCTCGTCGAACATGGCGACGTAGCGGGCATCGTAGGTGCCGGTCGCGGGATCAACCGGAAACATACCGGATGCTTCGTTCATGCCAAGCACGTGACGCCCCGTGAGGCTGTAATGGACGTGCCCGGCGAGCGATGTCAGCCGTGCGATCCGGGGAACGTGATCTTCTCCGTTGAGGATCGCTTCGTAGACGTGTGCAATGCTCCAGCGTTGCGGGATCGGGAACTGGAACAGTTCGCTCAGTTCCTGTGAAGCCCGATGTGTCCGGTTGTTTCGCCAGGTCCGAAACGGCACAAGCAGATTATCGTGTTCGTCGAACACCAGGTAACCGTGCATCATTCCACTGAGGCCGACAGCTGCTAGGTCAGGGGCGGTTCCATGGTTCGAGCGATAATCCGCAAACAGCGCCTTCATGGCTTCGTGCAGCCCGGTCCATGCGTCCTCGAGTGGATACGACCAGTAGCCGTCGACCTGTGAATCCTGCCAGGTATGAGAGCCGGACGCGACCGGCTTCCACGATGCATCGACGAGAGTTGACTTGATACGTGTAGACCCGAATTCGATTCCGAGAGACAGTGCTTCTTTGCTCATATCATATACTCCTTTTTTGATTGTGCGGGTCGGTGTAGAATAGCACGAGAATGGAGAAAAGCGCAGACCTCTATCGCATCATCGTCGTGGATGACGAGCAGATTATCCGCGATGGGCTGCAACAGCATGTTGACTGGGAAGGCCAGGGGTATCAGCTCGTCGCGACCTGTGAAGACGGAGCGCAGGCGCTCGCGCTGCTCGAGCAGGAACCGGTCGATGTTATTATCAGCGACATTTCCATGCCCTTCCTCGACGGGCTTGAACTGTCCGAGCTAGTTCGAAGCCGTTTCCCGCAAACCAGGATCATTCTGCTTACAGGGCACGATCGCATTGAGTATGCACAGGAGGCCGTGAAACAGCAGGTTGCCCGCTTCCTGCTGAAACCCATTACCCCGTCAGAAATACGGGACGTACTTGCGTCCACGCGGAATGATCTGGACCAGGAGCGCCGGGAACTGCGCAATCGGGCCCTGCTCGAGCGGCAGCTTGCTGAAAGCATGCCCCTGTTGCGCGAACGTGTTCTGAACCGCATTCTGGGTGGCCAGCTGAGTCGTTCAGAGATTGATAGTGCACTCGAGCTCAGCGGACTGTGTATGCCAGGTCGGGTCATGGCCGTCGTTCTCGCAGACAGCGACGAACCCCCGGATCGGGAACGCAGTTCCACCGACGTCGAGCTGGATCTGCTTGCCGTGCAGAACCTCGTGAGACATGTAGAAGGCGATCCGGACGCACGACTGGTTTTTCGTGATACAGAAGGCCGGGTGGTCTGTATCATTGGTGCAGACTCGCCGCGTGAAGCCTCGCAGGAAGCCCTGCATTTCGCCGAGCGCATGGCGGCACGCGTCGAGACCATGCAGCGGACCTCTGTTACCATAGGGATCGGTCGGGCAGTTTCGGGAGTCGGCGGCATTGTGCAGTCCTATCGCGAAGCAGTCTTCGCGCTGCGGTATCGCTTCATGGTCGGCAGCGGGCGGATAATCGAGTACAACGATGCATCGGGTGGTATTCAACCGAACGAAGACGGCTCGGAGTCGCCGTCAGTATGGCATCCCACCAGATTCGAGCATGACATTGTCATGTCGCTCGGCTCGGGTCGAGTGGAGGACAGTATCGAACGAATCCGGGTCATGATACAGGATCTGCGCGAACGCGAACTGCACCCCGATCAGTGTCGTCTGACGCTCATGCGGCTTGTGGGGCGCGTCGTCGATACGGCGCTCGATCTGTCCATTGAGCCGGGTCTCGTCTTCGGGGACAGCAGTCCACTCGATGCGTTGGCCGGTCTGAAAACCCTGCAACAGATAGAGGAGTGGCTGGTCGGTGTCTTTGAGCGCTGGCACGCCGTTCTCGGAAACCGTCGGCAGGAGCGATCGCTCCGGAAAGCGGCAGAGGCACAGGAGTATATTCGGCAGCACTTCGCTGACCCCGACATAACGGTAGAGAGGGTGTGTTCGGCAATAGGGGTTGGCAGCAGTTATTTCAGCAGCATTCTGAAGCAGCATGTCGGGAAGACCTTTATCGAGTACCTGACGTCGCTTCGAATCGAGCGGGCGAAAGAGCTGCTGCGCGCGAGCGACCAGCTGACCTACGAAATTGCGAGCGCGGTCGGATATCGTGATCCGCACTATTTCAGTAACTCGTTCAAACGCTATAGCGGCGTGACACCACGGGAGTATCGGGCGCAACATGACTGATCGGAACGCATCCAGGCCCCGACGGGCGTATGTTCTATCACGCATCGGCGGCATACAGGCGTCCATTACCGTCGCGCTTTCGACCATGGTACTGATTACCATTCTGTTCATGAGCGTCGCCTCATACACGGTGACCCGGCGTGTTCTGGTCGATACAGCACAGGAGTACACGTCGCAGCTTGTCTCGCAACTTCGTGCGAGCATGGACTCCTACATCGCAAACATGAAAAGTATCGCCGAGGTGATACACCGGGATGCGAACGTGCGCAGCTACGTCAACGATGCGGACGCAGGGCCGGGGATTCAGGAGTCGGTATTTTCGCTTCTGAACTCGGTTTCGCAGACACGCGACGACATTTCGCTGCTTATGGTTGCGGGCGAGCACGCGGCGCCGGTATTCCACGACCGCGATCTCCGCGTAAACCCGGCCGTGATCCTCGACGAGCAGCGGTGGTTCAGAAGCGCAGTTGCAGCAGAAGGCGAGCCCGTCATTACTCCCGCCCAGGTACAGAATGTCGCCGCAGACCGTTACCGCTGGGTTATCTCGCTGTCGCGAACCCTGCCGGGTGGTGTGCTGCTGGTCGATCTCAACTTCACCATAATCGAGGATCTTCTTTCGTCGGTTCAGCTCGGCACTCGCGGGTACGTCTTTGTGGTCTCGGACGCCGGAGCCCTGGTTTACCATCCGCAGCAGCAGCTGATATTCAGTAATCTCCGCGACGAGCGCATAGACGAGGTCATGGCGACCGGCAATGGTTCGTTTGCCGCGGGGCACGGGGCGGACGAACGCCTGTATACCGTCGCAGAGAGCGACAGCACCGGCTGGAAGGTTGTCGGGGTAAACTATGTCGAAGAGCTGCTGGCGGATGCCCGCGATGTTCTGGTCCTGTACGTCCTGTTCGGCTTTCTGTGCTTTCTTCTGGTCGTGCTTCTGTCGCAGTTCCTGACGGTGCGCATTTCTGATCCTATTCGCAAACTGCGCGAATCCATGAAGGCAGTAGAGCAGGGAGACTTTGACATACAGGTAGATGTTCGGGGTGGTGCCGAAGTAGTCGACCTGAGTCGCGACTTTAACATAATGATAGGCGAGATCAAGTCGCTCATGCACCAGAACGCGACCCGGCAGGCAGAGAAGCGGCAGAGCGAGCTCAAAGCGCTGCAGAACCAGATCACGCCCCACTTCGTATACAATACGCTGGATTCGATTATCTGGATGGCGGAAGGCCGGGAGCACGACCGGGTCATTACCATGACCTCGGCCCTCGCACGCTTGCTTCGCCTGAGTATCAGCCAGGGGAACGAGCTTGTTCCGGTATCGAGCGAACTCGCACACGTCGAGAACTATCTGACAATACAGAGAATGCGGTACTCGCCCGAGAAGGTCGATTTTCATATCGATGCCGACCCGGCGACGCTTCATCTGAATACGCTACGCATTATTCTGCAGCCACTCGTCGAGAATGCGATCTATCATGGGCTTCGGAACAAGGACCGAGGTGGACACATTACTATCCGCGTCTACCGTGAAACCGATACGCTGGTTTGCGAGGTCCGGGACGACGGCGTTGGCATGCCCGAAGAACTCGCCAGCTCCCTGCTGAACGGGCACCACACAAGCGCGCAGACGCATGTCCGGGCGGGTCGCGCACGCAGCGGCTCGGCAGGCGAGGTCTCCGGTGTCGGTGTTCGAAACGTGCACGACCGCATACGGCTGTACTACGGAGGCGGGTACGGGTTGAGTTTCGAGACCGAGCCCGGCGTCGGAACGACGGTGATTATCCGGCAGCCGGCCCTTGAGCAGGAGGAAGCCGAACAGTGAACATCCGAAAATCTGTCGTGGTGAGTATAGTCATTGTTGGTCTCGCGGCGGTGATCACGGTGGTCATAGCGCGCAGTCTGGCGCCCGCGCACGATGCATCACCCGATATCGTCGTTGTCGTCAAGGCCATGAGCCCGGATATGGAGTTCTGGCAGATCGTCCGTGCCGGCATCGATACCGCAGCGCGCGAGTTTGGAGTCGAACCACGCGTGACCGGTCCGTGGCTTGAACGCGACATTGCCGACCAGATTCGTGTCCTGAATGAGGTTATAGACGAAGGCCCCGACGGCATTATCCTCGCCGCGTCGGACTACGAGGCGCTTGCTCCCTACGCCGACAGGGCCGTAGCCGCAGGCATCGCGCTTGTGACCATAGACAGTGCCGTGGCTGGAGACTCCTCGGAAAGTTTTATCGCGACCGACAATCTTCGGGCTGGTGAGCGGGCAGGAGAAGCCATGGCTTCGCTCCTGCCCGATGGGGGCAAGATTGCGATCGTGAGCCACATCGAAGAGGTGGCAACCTCGATCGATCGCGAGTTTGGCGCGCTTCGTGCGCTCGCTGCTGCCGGAAACTTTAACTTCCTCGGTACCTTCTTCTCGGAAAATACGCTCGAGATAGCCTACGCACACGCACAACGGCTCATGAGCGAACACCCCGATCTCGCCGGCATTATTGGCCTGAACGAAACGAGTACGGTTGGCATCGCGCGGGCTGTGCACGACGCCGGCCGGGCGTCGACTGTACGCGTGGTGGGGTTTGACAGTTCACAGGAAGAAATCGCATTTCTGGAGCAGGACGTGATACAGGCCCTCGTCGTGCAGAAACCGTTCAACATGGGCTATCTGTCTCTTCGAACGCTTGCAGACCTTCTTCAGGGCAGGGGTGTAGAGCGGTTTATCGACACCGGCAGCGAGCTGGTGACACGCGAAAATATGTACGATCCGGAGATACAGCAGCTGCTGTTCCCCTTCTTCGGAATGGCGAGATAAAAAAAGCCCGCAGGACACGCTGGGTGTCTGCGGGCTGTTCTGCGTCGGATGCAGAAAGTGATCAGTCGTACAGAAGACCGGCGATTTCCGGATCGTCCATGTTGCTCGCATCATAGAATCGGGCGCCGGTGTCGACATCTGACACGGGCTGTCCCTGATATGCCTGATGGGCAAGGCTGACTGCCTGGAAGCCGATCTGATAGGGGTCCTGCGTCACCGAACCGAGGAAGAATCCTTCGCGTACGGCGTCTTTCTGAGCGGCGCCTGCGTCGAATCCGACTGCAACGACACCCGAGAGGCGGTTGGCAAAGTCTGCTCCGTCGTTGCTCGCAGCGAGTACACCGCGTACGGTTCCTTCATTCGACATGAACACGCCGACGATGTTGTCGTCGTTTACACGGCTGAATACCGCGTTTGCAGCCGAAGTCGTGTCCTGGGCCGAGCTCGATGCGGGCACAACCATTTCGATTACGACTGCCTGACCGCTGGTCGGGGTGTCGGCGTCAATGTAGGCAGCATTTCCAACGACACGAATGTCGCTGCGGCTCTTGTTGCTGTCGCTGACGATGAGTTCGACCATGCGATCACGGAACCCGCGCCCGCGGCTCAGCAGTGATTCACCGGCTGCGTCCTGGTTCATGACCACGATGCGTACGGGGTTTGACGCCGAGGCGTCGTTGATCTGACCGACGATTTCGCGGAACATGTGTTCGGCGCCGAGACCGGCTGCGGCAGCGTTATCAGTCGACGCATTCGCGAAAATCGAACCTTCGGGTGCATTCGGCACACCGGAGTC
>SKKC01000303.1 GCA_007121695.1 Spirochaetales bacterium
ATGTGCATCGACAGGGTATTGGGCAGGTCGTCGTGTACACCTACGATATTGCGGCAACCAAGGTGCGGCAGGTGACTCAAATGGCACGGGAACGCGAGTTTCCGCTCAAGTGTTCCATGGAAAAGGCCTAGGCAGGAAAAATAATGAGAGTAAACCAGGAAGTTCAGGATGTTCTTAATGCGGCGTATCAGGAAGCCCGCCAGCGAAACCACGAGTACCTTACACCCGAGCACGTGTTGTACGCGGCCCTTCATTTCGAGTACCCGCGCGAGATTGTTGTCGAGTGTGGTTCGGATGCAGACGAGCTGCGAGCGCTTATAGATGAACACCTCAAGACGAAAGTACCAACGGTAGAGAACGTCGAGCCTACGCAGAGCGTAAGTTTTCAGAACATCATAGAGCGTGCGGTATTTCACACCCAGAATGCGAGTAAGGAAGAGGTGGATCTCGGAGACATTCTGGTCTCCATTTTCGACGAGGAACAGAGTTTTGGCAGCTATTATCTCAAAAAGCAGGGCATCTCGCGGCTTTCGCTGCTCGAGTCCATTTCGCACGGAGTCGACCCGGAGGAGTTCGACGATGCCGAGGTAGAGTCAGACGACGACGACGAGATGGACGAGGGGCAGGGCGGATCGCGCAGAAAGTCACGGAAAGACCCTCTTCTGCAGTTTACCGACAATCTTACGGAGATGGCTTCCAAAGGGAAGCTTGAACCGGTTATCGGCCGGGACGACATAATCGAGCGCGCCGTTCAGGTTCTCTGCCGGCGCATGAAAAACAATCCTGTGCTGCTTGGCGATCCGGGAGTTGGCAAGACTGCCATTGCCGAAGGTCTCGCTCAGAGAATCTCCGACGAGTCAGTTCCTGGCATTCTCAAGGGATATACGATATTCAGTCTCGACATGGGCCGCGTCCTTGCAGGAACACGGTACAGGGGTGACTTCGAAGAGAGAATGAAGAAAGTGATCTCGGCCCTGCAGAAGCGAAGCAAGGTCATTCTCTTTATTGACGAGATACACACAATCGTTGGTGCAGGAGCGGTGTCCGGAGGAGCGATGGATGCGAGCAATATGCTCAAACCGGCTCTCAGCGCAGGGGACATCCGCGTTATTGGCTCGACAACCTACGAGGAATACAAGAAATATTTCGAGAAGGACCGTGCCCTGAGCCGACGGTTTCAGAAGATAGAAGTGCCGGAACCCAGCGAAGACGACGCCCTGGATATTCTGAAAGGTTTGCGAGGCAAGTACGAGGAGTATCACAACGTCCGGTATTCAGACGATGCCCTGCACGCCGCAGTTCACTTGAGTGCCTTGTATATCACCGACAGGCATCTGCCCGACAAGGCGATCGACGTTATGGACGAGACTGGCGCCTTCATGCGAATGAAGTCCTTCCGAGAGGGTGAGGAACACGCGGACCCGGTAACGATTATCGAAGGCGACATAGAAAAGGTTGTCAGCAAGATCGCAAAGATTCCTGAACGGACCGTGAATCAGAGCGAGGGAATGCGGCTCAAGACGCTGAACGAGGATCTGACCCGCGCAGTATTCGGCCAGAATCAGGCGATCGAGGCTGTCGTCGATGCTGTGAAACGGTCACGAGCAGGCTTCCGCAAAGCGAACAAGCCTGTGGCAAGTTTTCTGTTCGTTGGTCCGACTGGTGTTGGAAAAACGGAGCTTGCCAATCAGCTCGCCTCCACCCTGGGGGTTACGCTTCACCGCTTCGATATGAGCGAGTTTCAGGAAAAGCATACTGTCAGCCGATTGCTCGGCTCGCCCCCGGGCTACGTGGGCTACGAAGAAGGCGGACTGTTGACGGATGCGATACGCAAGACGCCGCATTGCGTCCTTCTGCTCGACGAAATTGAAAAGGCGCACGCGGACATATATAACATTCTGCTGCAGGCAATGGACTACGCGACCATTACGGATAATACCGGACGACAGGCAGATTTTCGAAACACGGTTATTATTATGACCAGTAACGCCGGTGCACGGGAAATCGGGAAACCCATGATCGGATTCGGTGAACGTTCCGTCACCTCTCAGGCGATCGACGACGCGGTCGAGAAGATCTTTTCTCCCGAGTTCCGGAACCGACTGGACAAGGTTGTCGTGTTTAACCCGTTAGACAGGACTGTAATAGAGGACATAGTGCGAAAAGAGCTCGCCGAGTTCAACGAGCAGCTCTCCGAAAAAGAGGTCGTCCTGAAAGTCACGAACGAGGCGGTCAGCTGGATTGCGAAACACGGATACTCCGAAGAGTTTGGTGCACGTAATATAGCCCGCCTTGTCGAGGACAAGATAAAAGGATTCTTTGTGGACGCGGTGCTCTTCGGATCGCTCTCGCATGGCGGGACCGCGGTTGCAGATGTGGTGGACGACGATATTCAGATAACCACCGAGGCTTCGGAGACGCCCGAGCGGGAACCTGCTGGGCAGGAACCGGAGCACGCCGGCTAGGTCATGAGCGCAGATCCGGACTTTCCGTATCTCGATGCGACTGAGCGGATAGCGTTCCCCCATCCGGACACCGCAGATGCTGACGGCGTGGTGGCTTCCGGCGCAAACCTCAGTCCGGGTGTACTTCTGTCTGCCTACGAGCAGGGGCTGTTTCCCTGGTTCGAGGAAGGTATGCCGATTCTCTGGTGGTCGCCGGATCCGCGTTTCGTCCTTCACCCTGAAGACCTGTACATTACCCGACGTCTGAAACGGGTGATACGAAACGGGGGATTCTCGGTTGCGTTTAATACCGATTTCGATTCGGTTATATCGCTTTGCAGCAGAGTGCCCCGGCGTGGTCAGCGGGGAACCTGGATTACCAGCGACATGATGCGGTCCTACCGGGAACTGCACCGTCTCGGGCACGCCCACTCGGTGGAAGTGTTTCGCGACGGCAGACTCGTTGGCGGTCTCTATGGCGTTCTGCTCGGCAGGCTGTTCTGCGGCGAAAGCATGTTCTCCATCGAACGCGACGCCTCGAAGGTCGGATTCGTGCACTTGATGTTGCGCGCCTGCCTGCCGGATTCTCCCGTACAGATACGCCTCGTTGATTCGCAGATGGAAACCGGCCACATGAGTGCATTCGGGGCACGACACATTCCGCGCGACGAGTTCCTTGCTCGTGTCGTGCAGTTCGGCGGGGCAAAGCCCGCCGCCGATGCGTGGGCTTCGCTCAACGACGTGGTTGTACCTGAACTCAATAGCTGAATGCGCTGTTACCGATAAACTCGCGGAGGATGCTCTGGTCCGGTACGTCTGCAGCGTGAATCGGCGTGAAATTGTCGAGAAAGCTCATGAGCCTGACCGCCTCGTGATACACCGAATCGTAGGGTTTTACTTCCCGCAACAGAGGTTCTGCATAGTTCCGGAGAATCGACAGTTCATAGTCAAGGGCCGAATTGAAGGCGCTGTCGGCTTCGTTCTGGAACGGAAAGATGTTCCGACGCTCGCCCCGTCGCACGCTTGGCCACATTTCGAGCGTGTCTTTTGCACTGTAGCTGCGAAACTGGGCGTCACGAACCATACGGCGAATCAGGCGATTGTCTGTGGTGGAGACCCGCGTGTGATCGTCCAGATTGAGCTGCGTGAGCGCCGAGATGTAGATCTTGAACTTCTGGTCTGCCGGGATGCGGGGAGTCAGCCCGCCATTGAGGGCGTGTATGCCTTCCATGACGATAATGCCCCGTTCGGGTAAGTGAACGAATCTGTCCTCGTAGACCCGGGTTCCGCTTTTAAAGTCGAAGGTCGGGAGGTTAACCTCGTTTCCCGCCGCCAGTCTCAGAAGATCGTCGTTCAGAAGGTCTATGTCTATCACTTCGAGCGCCTCGAAATCCGGGCGTCCGTCTTCGTCGAAGGGGACATCCGCCCGATCAATGAAGTAGTCGTCGAGATTAATCGTTACCGGCTCGAGACCAAGCACCCGAAGCTGTATCGCCAGCTTCTTGGTAAAGGTCGTCTTTCCGGACGAACTCGGCCCCGCGATGAGTACAGTGCGGACGGAACTGTAGCGATCAGAGATTCGGTCGGCAATTTCGGATATCTTTTTGTTGTGTAAGGCTTCTGCGGTCCAGATAAAATCCTTGATTTTCGGTGATCGTACGAGTTGATTCAGTTTTCCTGCGCTGGAGATACCGAGGACTTCTCCCCACTTGTTGTACTCTTCATAGATCGCAAACAGCAGCGGAACGTCCTCGAATGGCGACATTTCCATGGGACTTGACGAGCTCGGATAGCGGAGCAGAAACCCGTCTCCGTACTTCTTTAGCTCGAAATACTTCAGTATATCCGTGTTGGACACGAGCGGTTCGTGCCCAAGGTCAATAAAGTCACCGCACTGATAGACTGGAATCTTGTGATCGTTACGATTCTCCAGAAGCCGGGCGGTGTCCGACATCCAGTGGGTTCGAAAATAGTCAAGCGCTTCCTGATACCCGACAATCCGCCGCTCGATGTCCAGTCCTTCAGTCACCAGCTGATGCATTCGCGAAGTCAAGCGCTCGACGATCTCGTCGCTCACTTCCTTCTCGTCGTCGAATATGTAGTAGTAGCTGTCGCCAAGACTGTGCCCGATTACAAGCCGCCGGTCAGAGCACTCGTGTCGAGCTGCGATTG